>NZ_LVCV01000415.1 GCF_001647195.1 Rhodococcus sp. EPR-157
ATCCCCACCGCAATTCTGTAATCCCCACCGCATTCGGTACCCGGCCGAGCTAGCACCCCTGGTACCGAGCTAGCACCCCCGCTCACCTCCTACCACCGGTGCCAGGTCGGCAAAAACGGTGCTAACTCTCCGCACCCGCACCCGCACCCGCACCCCCCAGACGCTCCGCGAACCTGAGCACCCACACCAAAAATCCACCCCCCGAAAGTGCACCCACCACACCCCCACACACACAACAGTGGAGCAGATCGCACCCAACCCCACGCCTCATTCCAACAGCGCACGGATGTCCTCGACCGTCAATCCTCCGGAAAACGTGCCGCCTTCGTCCATGACGCTGGTGAAGAGCTCGGCTTTTCTCGCTTTCAGCTCCATGACTTTTTCCTCGATCGTGCCTCTGGCGATGTACCGGTGTACGAATACCGTCCGTGTCTGCCCGATGCGATGCGCGCGGTCGACAGCTTGTGCTTCGGTGGCAGGGTTCCACCATGGATCCAGAACGAAGCAATAGTCCGCCTCGGTAAGCGTCAGACCCACCCCGCCGGCCTTCAAGCTGATCAAGAACACTGTCGCACCACCCGACCGAAACTGTTCGACGGCTTCCTCACGATTACGGGTAGCTCCGTCGAGGTAGGCGAGCGAGATGCCCTCTGCCTCGAGCCGGTCGCGGATTTTGCCGAGGAACTTCGTGAACTGACTGAAGACCAAGGCGCGGTGACCTCCGCGGATGACCTCGGTCAGCTGTGCGACCAGTTCTTCGATCTTGGCACTGGGAATGTCGTCGTGGTCAGGTTCGACGAGGGCGACGTCGAGACTGAGTTGGCGAAGGATCGTCAGAGATCGGAGTATGACAACGCGATTGCGGTCGAAGTCGGTCAGCAGGCCCAAGATCTTCTGACGCTCGCGAGCCAAACGTGTTTCGTAGATGCGCCGATGTCGGGGATCGAGCTGCACTTCGACGACTTGTTCTTGCTTCGCTGGAAGATCCTGAGCGACGTTCTCTTTCGACCGTCGCAGTACCCACGGTCTGATGCGTCGGCGGAGGGTTGCCAGCTTGTCGGCATCACCGCTCTTCTCGATCGGGTGCCTGTATGCATCGGTGAATTTGGCCGCCGAAGGGAACAGTCCTGGAGCGGTGACGGACAACAGCGCCCACAGTTCCATGATGTTGTTCTCCATAGGAGTTCCGGTGATCGCAAGCTTGAACGGCGCGCTCAGCCGACGCACACACTGGTACGACTTGCTCTTGTGGTTCTTGACGTACTGAGCCTCGTCGAGGACAAGTCCCGACCACGTTGCGGCGTCGAACTCGTCGAAGTCGAGTCTTAACACCGTGTACGACGTGACGACGATATCGGCGCTAGAAGCGACCTCCGCGATCGACGTTGGTCTCCGTGCACGGGTGCCCAACACCGTCGCCACCGTGAGCGACGGCGCGAACTGCGCTGCTTCTCGCGCCCAATTGTGTACGACACTGGTGGGTGCGACGATGACGAACGGCGAAGTGAGCGTGCCGCTTTCCTTGGCTTTCGCGATCATCGCGAGGGTCTGCATTGTCTTCCCGAGCCCCATGTCGTCGGCGAGGATTCCCCCGAGACTGTGCTGCCACAGAAAGTAGAGCCACGAAAATCCGTCGTGTTGATACGGCCGCAGCTCGGCACCGAAATCTACCGGGGCGCGCTGTGTGGCTATTGCGCCCTCGGCGGTGAGGGCGCCGACCTGCTCGCGCCAAGCCGCCGCTTGTCGGCTCACTTCGCCGATCTCGGCCAATTCCTGCCACAGCGACGCCTGGTAGCGGCTGATTCGAAGGGGACCGTCCGGCTTGTCCTGCAATGTGCGGGCTTCGTCGACCAGGGTTCGCAATCTGTGGAAGGTCGGTCGATCGAGGGAGAAGAACCGGCCGTCGGAGAGCAGCAGGTGGCGGTCGCCCCGAGCGATCGCGATGATCACCGCGGCGAACTCGACGTCCGAACCGTCGATCGTGAGTACGACGCCGAGATCGAACCAGTCGTTTTCTCCTGGAATGTCTTTCGTCGAGAGCGATATGTGGACATCGTCACTGACGTCGCGGAAGTCGGGGATTTCGCCGACGATGTCGACGTGAACGTTGTCGTAGTCGTCGAGTGGGGGCAGGGCTTGCGCCACGAACAGGGCTGCAGCTGTTCCCGACACGACGAACGGACAGAATGTGCTCTGTAGATGGGGGCGGCCGAGTAGGGCGTGCACTGCGCGGAGCAGACCGAACTCGGCACTCGCGTCGCGACCTGGTGCCTCGGTTTGGGGCGAACCGGCGTCGTAGTCGAATTCGGTGTCGTCGACGTAATAGCGCCACCGCGCGGACACACAGAGGCTGCCCGCGCCGTCGTGAGCGATGACGATGTGCAGCTCTGGACCCGCAAATGTCGGCGGTGTGTACGAACCGTCGGAGGACACTATCGTCGCACCGCGTCGCAATTCGGGCAGATACGTCGCAGCAAAGGGAATGCGATCCGCTACAGGGATCCCCACCGGCGTCGACGCTAGTCGTCTGAGAGGTAGCGCAACGGGCTTGCTCAGACGGGCGAGTCGGAACGACTGTCCAAGCGGGTCGATACCCGATTCGTTGCTGTCGTAGAACACGATTCCGCTTCCGTCGCGTCCCATGAAGTACCTTCGCTCGGCAGGTATCACGACTCCGTCGACCGTGATGCGCGTGTCCACTTCCAGATCGTTCGTTCCGGTGATGTCGATCTCGAAATGCGCGTCCGACGGTGATGGGATTGTGTCTTGGGGAGCCGCCGCGTCGACGAGTGGCACCCCACAATCGCCTAGGTCCGTCAGTAGGTCCCAGAGCAGCCGGCCGGAAGTTTCTGCGAGGTCGATCGAGTCGGAGGGAGGGTTGTGGAACGTGTGCGCCGCCCTGCCGTATGTCCGAACTTGATCGAGCGCATGGAGTTCCCGCAGGATGTCCACTTGCCTCTCGATTCTTCGGTCCGCGGTGGTGGGAAGTGCGTGCCACGAGATTCCAGTCGTTGTCCAGGCGCCTTTCACATCGGCCCGGACCGGTCGGGCCAATACGCGCACGGACTCGCCCGGAAGCGACGGAGGCTCCACTCGAAGCCGAAGGCCGATGTGAACCCGACTGCGACTGTTCCCGATCTCGCGGTCGCAGAGCAGTGGCGCTAGAATCGATGCCCAGTGTTCGGAATGCATTGGCGTGCAAGTGGTGTCGTCGAGAGAGTCCTGGTACGCCTGCAGGAGCACCGCGACGGCATGCTTGCAGTTGAAGACGACTGGGCAGTTGCACCGTCCGTGGTCGAAGTTGACTAACTTGCCTAGCTGCATGGCCATGGACACCGACGTCGAATAGGGTGTCGCGCGATTGCCGCGAACGGAAGCGGAGAACGTCGAGGCTTGTTGGTTCCACGTGACGTACCCGACCCGCCCTTCGTCGAAGTATCGGCGACCGCGCGTGAACGTGTCGCTCCCGAATCGGTGTTCGTAGGACGCGTAGTCCAGGTCTTTCATCGATGGCATCGTCATGGGCGGCGATGCTAGGCGGACGCACCGACAAGAATCCCCGCGTGTTTCTGCTGGCCACAGCCGAACCCTTGGTTGGGTGTCGCGTGTTCCTCTCTGCAGTTGAGCAGTACACGTTCAGCGCCCCAAATAGCACCTCGCTCACAAGTTTTGAATGCTGAGTCGTCTTCGTCGACGCCCTCGCGTCCGCAACCCGACATCTTCGGGCCTGAGTAAAGCTCTGGTCGACGTTCGCAAAACTGGCAGGAAACTCCCAGGCGCGAGCACAGGGATCGTAAGGAGTTCGTCCTTATAGTGAACTGCAGCCGAACAATCGGTGAACAGAAGACGACTTGCTGGCCAACGCTGGGGTGCATGGGCGCCCGCGTGCGTCGGTGCAAAACTCGCAACAACTCGAACGGAATGCGATGAATTTCAATATTCAGGATCTGAGCGGAACGTTCTCGACGTTCGACATCGTGGTGTCTCTGACATTGTCGTTCGTCCTGTCGGCCATCATCGGCTATGTATACCGACTCACCCACAAGAACGTCTCCTACAGTCAATCGTACGTGCAGACTCTCGTCGTGGTCGGAATGGTGATCAGCCTGATCATGCTCGTGGTCGGATCGAACGTCGCCCGTGCATTCGCCCTCGTCGGTGCCCTGTCGGTCGTCAGATTCCGCAACGCGATCAAGGAAACCCGTGACGTCGGTTTCATCTTCCTGGTCATGGCCATAGGCATGGCCACGGGAACGCGCTTCTACCTCCTGGCCATTGCCGCTACCATCGCGATCTGCCTGGTGATGGTCGTGATGAGCAAGTTCAACTGGTTCAAGCTCGACGTGCAGCGTCAGGTCGTCAAGGTTCAGGTGCCGCCGGATGCGGACTACTCGAAGCTGGTCGAGGACGTTCTGATCAGCTACTGCAAGGAGTTCGAGCTGGTCAGCACGGAATCGGTGAGATCGGGTGCATTGACCGAGTTGTATTACACGGCGCAACTGAAGTCCGGGAAGAAGCCCGGGGAATTGATCGCTGCCCTCAGCGAAGTCAATACCGGACAACGGGTATCGGTCTTGACCGGATACGACCAGACGGACATCTGATCGTGGCAGGCCCGAACACCAACCTGCCTCCGGTCCCGACAACCTTCAGGCGAAGACTCGTTCACCGGCTTCCTCGAACACTGCGACAGCATTGGAAGATCGCCGCCGCCCTCATGGCGTTCGTCGTGGTGATGGCGACCGTGTTCGGGTCGACGAAGGTGCGTCCCTACATCACCGGCGATGCGACGGTGATCGCGTCCGAGGTCACCGAGAACGTCCAAGGAACGGTTGATCTGTTCGATCCCACTGTCTCTCACACGATTACGGTCGACATCGCCGACGGTGACTTCCAGACACTGAAAGACTCCTTCCAGAACGAGGGCGTCAAGGAATCGGTGCCCGCCGACATCACGATCGATGGGACGCTCATCACCGATGTCGGTGTTCGGTTGAAAGGCAACTCGACTCTCGCCACCCTCAGCACCGACGATGGCACAATGCCGGGCGGCAGGGGTGCCGTTGTTGCGACGGGTACTGGGGTCGCTGCCGAAACGGGACTGCCAGCTGAGGCCGGTGCCGAAGCGGGCGCCGCCGGTGCCGGACAGGCCGGCGGGATGGGGATGTTCGGTGAACCGCTGAGTTTCGATGAGCCCGAGGATCTTCCGTTCCTGATCGATTTCGCGGAGTTCAGCGACGGGCGGGCATACCAGGGACACACCACTTTGTCGCTTCGGCCGTACACGCCTGCGTTGAACGAGGCAGTGTCGTTGGCGATCACAGCGGAGTCGGGGCAGGCCACCCAGGACTTCACGTACACCACGTACTCGGTGAACGGCTCTGTGGAGACCACCCGACTCCTGGTCGTTGCGCCGGACGACGCCTACGCCAACTCCATCGAGGATGGAGACGGGGTGCTGTACAAGGCAAGTGCCGACTCGAAATTTTCGTATCAGGGCGATGACCAGACGACTTATGCCGAGCAGTACACGCAGATCAACGCTCTCGGTACTGCGGATCTGCAGCCGATCATCACGTTGCTGAAGTGGCTCGACAGTGCCGATCAAGCTGAGTTCGACGCGCACCTGGCCGACTATGTCGACGTCGATTCGTTGGCAAGCTACTCGGCGCTGCAGAATCTACTGGGCAACGGCGACGACATGGGTGGTCCTGGAAAGAACTTCTACCTCTACTACGACCTGGACACCAAGAAGTTCTCGTTCATCTCGTGGGACCTCAACCTGGCGCTCGCGACGGACTCCACCGCAGGTGCACACGAAGAAGTTTCGATGGGTCCTGGCGGGGGAGCGGGCGGTGGTGGGATGGGCGAGATGCCGGAGGGCTTCACACCGCCAGAGGGCATGGAGATGCCTGAAGGAATGCCCGGGGGTGGGGCGATGTTCGGAAATTCGCTCAAAGACCGGTTCCTGGAGTCCGCGGCGTTCACCGACGAGTACGACGCCGCCTACCGCACGATTTATAGCGACTTGTGGGCAAGTGGCAAGGTACTCGACGTCGTCGACGAGGTGGCAGCGTCCGTTCCGATCTCGGAGTCACTTACCCAGGAAGAGATCGATGCTGATGCAGCCGAGCTGAAGTCGCGGTTGCAACTGAGAATCGACTCTCTCGTCGATGACGCCGTCGTGACGGGAACGTCGTGATCGAGGTCGGGTGTCAGCGCAAGGTCAGGACGTCGGCGGGGGAGACCTCTCGACGCGGGTCGGTCAGCGGCATGCCGTTGACCATGACTATGCCCTCCATGATGTACGCGGCCGCTTGCGACAACGTGCGTGCCGCGCCGCTAGCCACCAACAAATGAGGAAGGGAAGGTTCGCCGTTCATGGGCCAACGCTGCGCCCGCCTGGTGTACGTCGGCGTTCGATGGCATGGCGAGTCGGCGACACCGAGGTGAACTTTCGGGGCCGAGCTGTGCGCAGCTACCCCTGACAGGCACGGTCACACCCACCGAAGGAAGGCACGACCATGAGATTGTTCGACAAGTTTCGTCCGACAGCTGCATTGGAGAAAGAGGGTGCTTCACCGGAGGATCTGACTACCGAACCCATGGGGTATCAGCAGACCGCCAGCAAACTGCACTCGTTCAATCGGTACGAGATCAAGTACTTCGTCGCCGAAACCGATGTACCTCAGCTGCGCGAAGAGTTGGTGGCGCGGATGGACACCGATCCGTTCTCTCCCCAGGGGGGATACCCGGTGACTTCGTTGTACTACGACACCACCGACCTGCGGTTCTACTGGGAGAAGATCGAAGGTCTGAAGTTTCGACGGAAGGTTCGGGTGCGGCTCTACGGAGCGCCGTCCGAATGCGACGACGACACACCGGTGCAGATCGAAATCAAACAGCGTGTCAACAGAGTGACGCAGAAGCGTCGAATTTCGTTGCCCTACGACGTTTCTCAACGATGGCTCAACGGCAGAGAAGAAATCGACTGCGACCCAAGTCAGCGACCGTTCGTCAACGAGGTCAGTACCCTGATCGCGAACCTCGACCTGCGGCCCATGGTGACCACCGGCTACCTTCGCGAAGCCTACGTCGGCCGTGAAGCCGATCTCGGTCTGCGTGTCACGATCGATCACAAGGTGCATGGACGTGACCGCGATTTCCGTTTCAACTCCGGTGCGCAGAACCGTTTCATCATTCCGCCGAAGCTTGCGATTCTGGAAATCAAAGCGAACGAACGAGTTCCGTACTGGGTGACCGATATGACCGCGCGGTTGAACATGTCGGTGATCAGGATTTCGAAGTACTGCCAATCGATCGAGGCGTTCGAGATGGCTCCGCGATCACGTGCCGGTGCACCCGAACTCGTGCTCCCCGCCGATGCAGACTATCGAGTTCCCGAGGATCTGCTCGAACCCTACGCCGCTGCTCGCCGCTGAACTCTCGTACGAACATCGAACGGACACAGTGATGAAGAAGGCAATAGTCGGTGCCATGGTCTGTGCTTTTCTGTTGAGCGGCTGCGGGACCGATGCGCAACAATCCAGCACTTCCGAAACCTCGGAGGACGTAAGTCGCGACGTACTGGAAGCTCGCGCAGGATTTCAAGAGACACCGGGAATGACGGAACTGTTCGAAGATCTGTACGGGCAAGGTTTCGGAACAACGGTCAACGAAGTCTTTGCGCTGGGCATCTACATACCCGGCTACTGCGAGACCAGGGACCAGCAGAACCTGAACGACGACGAGGCTGTCGAAGAAGTCACCGCGGCGCTGGGGGACACGTACGGCTCCTCGGACGGCGAACGATGGGCCGCACCGATAGTGGAGGCCGCCGAGACTCACGTGTGTGGTCTCTCGCGCTGAGGAGGACCGCTGCGAAATCTCGTTCTCGACGTGCACTGTGGGCGAGAACCCGCACTCACGGGGTCAGCTCGCGGCGAACCTTGCGTGAACTTCCGTTCGCATCGTGATGTCCTGAGGCTTCAGCTCGAACCCGTCGTCCGCGGTCTTGTAGGCGCGAGCGGCCATGGCGTACTCCTGATGTGCGGCAGCAACTCCCAGCAGTCCAGGATCGGCGATCGCTAGAGCCGTGATTGCAGTCCGCCCGACGCTCTGGGCGTACGCCTCGGCTTTCTCGACGGCATCCTGAACGGCGAGCGTGCGTACATGCCGTCTCTTCTCCGCTGCGCTGTCTTCCGTCAACGTCCAATCGAAATGTTCGATGTCCACCCCGTCGAGCGCCGAGACGGCGTATACGAAGGCGTCGACGACATCGATCTGGCTGAACTTCACCTCGATCGTGGCGAGGGCTTGGTAGACGTAGGGGAGTTGGTCACCGTCGTGATTGAAGGGTCGGTTGCGTGAGTGCCGAACTTGATCCAGTGACCAGGCGTCGATCGGGCCGTCGGACGGGTTGTACAGCGGATCGATCAACCCGGCGAGTTCCTTGACGAGTCGGTGCGCCGGCTCGGCCGCTGCCTCTGCTGTCCGGCCGTCCGATCGGACGGCGAGCGACACTGCGCACCGCTCGGGCGGGTACGCGGCCCAGCCCTGACCGACGACCGTGATCTCGACGGGGTTCGAATCCATGGCTTCGAGTCTGGCACAAGCGCTGACCGATTCGCGCTCGTTTCTACATCGGTCGACGGCCGTCGCCTAGGCGCGTGGGTCGATCGGGCGGTGCGCCAACTCGATCACTTCCTCCGATGTGAGGGGGCTCTTGGGGTGGTAGCTCAGGCACAGCGGGGCCTGGATCTTGTTGAACCCTTCGCCCTCGACTGCCGCGTAGAACTGGCCGGTTTTCAGCCGCCCGATATCGGTTGCCGAGCTCCCCTTGGCTTGCGCCATCTCTTTCGCAGCATCGATTTGCACTGGGCTGTTGAGGAACCCGAAGAATTGGGTCGCCGCATTGCCTGGGATCCGGTTGTTCAATCCTTTTGGAGCCTGGGTTGCGAAGACAAGGCCGAGTCCGTACTTGCGAGCCTGAGATGCGAGCGCAAGAGTGCTTTGCGTGCACGCGGTCATTGCCCCGGAGGGCGCCAGGGTCTGCGCTTCGTCCATGACGAACAGACCACCCAGTGGCTTCTCGCCCGCCGGGTTCTTCTTGATCCACGCGAACAATGCCATCTGTAGTTGGTTGACGAAACTCTGTCGCTGCTCGTCCGAGGGCAGACCGACCATACTGATGACCGAGATTCGCGCACGCTTTCCTGCGGAGGGGGTCAGGAGCAGACCCGGGTCGACCGGTGTTCCCTCTCCTCCGAACATGGGATCGTTCACCATCGAAGCCCGCAGATTTTGCGCTATGTCGGCTGCGATCTTCTCGGAGTTCTCGAGATCGCTTATGTAGTCCGGCAACTCGGACAAGAGATCGATGAGCTGGACGAGACTGCTGCCGGAGTTTCGTCCGAAGTGTTCGAGGGCTTGGCGTAGAACTGCGGTCGCCTGGCTGGCTTTGGCGGTCTTGCCGGATATGAGCGCTCGCGGTGCGAGCGTCGCGACAGCTGAGTCGATTGCTTCGCTGAACTCGTCCGGAAAGTCCACGACGCTGGTGAAGTCGGGTAAAGGTTGGAAGCTGATGGGTCGACCGGCTGATCGTCTGGGAGTCCACACGACGACTTCGGTGTTCGCGTGGTAGTCCGCGGCCCTGTTCACCTCCGCGTTGTCCCAATGCGGAGGAGGAGTGGGCCATGCGATACCGAGGCGAGCCAGATCATTGTTGGGGTCCAGCACGATGGCGGACACCCCGCGCAGTGCGCACTCCTCTACGAGGCGTCTGATCAGGACGGTCTTGCCCGAGCCCGAGCCGGCAAAGATTGCAGTGTGCTTGCGGAGAGCTTCCAGGTCAACGTGAAGTTTGCCGTCTCCTTCGAGTAGCCCGCCGAGCGGGACAGCGCGGGGGTCGATGACGAGTTCGGGTTCGGGTTCGGCAAGAGGCGGCTGCCCCTCGTGCTCCTCGGTTGTGACGTCGGGTCCGGGTTCTGAAACCGTGAACAATCCTGACTCGGAGTCTGTCTGGTCCTCTAGTGCATCGAGCAGTACCTTGATTCGATGTGCTGGCTGGCGGGACGTCAGCCACGCGTCGAGCAGCGGTGAGCCGTCGTCCAACATATTGTTCAGCGCTGACAGTGATGCTAGTTCGTCCTCGGTGATGCGCAGAGTGCGGCCACCGGCCTGTTCGAATTCGTTGACCGCCTGGGCAGTCTTCGGCCCCTTCGACCACGCAACGTTCCGGATGACGAATAGCTTCCGACGCGATATTCCGGTGTGAAGCCCAGCGGTCGTACACGCGGCCCGAAGTCGATTCAGTACTGCAACTGCGCTTTCCGACGCGATTGCCCGAAACGCCCAATGCTGCTCGTCTTCCGTTGCGGGGTCGAGCTTCTGACGCAGTCGCGCATGGAGGGCAGGCTTCGCGCTCGGCAGGTTGTCGAGCGAAAATGCGTCGCCGATGTCTCCGAGTTCCTTGATCCATGCCGTAAGTCCTGCCGACAGTAGCGGCGGGATCAACTTGTCTTCGAACTTATGGCTTGTGGGGAGGTTGGTGACCGCTTCCTTGCGGAACTCTTCGAATTGGGTGTCGAGTAGGACAAGTTCTGACTCGTTGCCCGTACCGACGGTCACGTGCTCGTTGTCACCGAGAAGATCTGTCAGCTCGACAACCGAGTTGGTCTCGAGACAGCGGCGTATGTGCTTGTCCACGTTGATCATCAGCTGTCGGGGCGTTATTCCCTCTGCTGTATCGAACGCGGTCTTCGCTACCGGCCATGTCGGGTACGGCGGTTCGAAGCCGATGTCGCTGTACTTCGGCTGAAAGCGCCTTTCCAGAATCTCCTCGGCGATGGAGGCTTTGGGTAGTCCTTTCAGCGGTGGTGTAACCCGGAAGCGGTCGGAAACTGTCCGCGTTGCGCGGGATTGAATAAGTTCCCACACACTTGGCAGGCAAGCCACAACCGAGGCAGTGCGACCCAGATTCTCGCGGAGTGCCATCAAACCGTGCGCAACTTGCTCGAGAACAAGATCGGTCTCGTGCTCAGCACCGATCGATCCGTCGGTCGATGAGCGAGACTGCGCGAGAAGCGTATCGATTTGATCCACGGCTAGGACCGACGGGCCCGTTGCTGCCAGCAACCGTGATATGTCCCGAACGACTTGCTGTGGTGTCAGGCTGGCGGTTTGTATTCCCCATGTCGTCCGCGCGCCAACCGTTACTTCGTCGATCGACTGAAGGAAGGCATTGCCGATATCGTGCACGGACAAATCTGTTGTCGCGTAGATCGTCAGAGCGCGAAGTGTCGACTGGCTTTGCTTGATCAGGCGTGGATGAATCGCGTGGACGGAACTGACGAACTTGTCCAGAGTTTCGGGTGTCAGCTTGTCTTCACCGATTATTGCTCGTCGGTCTGCGCGACTGATATGTGCGGTTGACGCAAGTCGCCACAAGAACAACTTCAGCTGCGTGTCTTGCTCGGGTGCCGGCCGGGTCAAATCATCGAGCATTCCAACCAGAGTCGTTTGCCAGAACGTTGTCGAATCGAGTAGCCCGATCAGGAAGAAATACCCTCCGGAGTTCTGCACACGTTCACGAACCTGCCCGAGCAGGTGAGTCTTGCCTGAGCCGGCTTCGCCTCGCATCGCGACGCCGATCGGACTTGCGTCCGAGCTTGCGTCAGCGTCGTCGAACGCCTCCATGATCAGAGTCAATGCTGAGTCATGGAGCGAGTGGGCATGAAGTTCGGACTGCGAACGCCACACATCATCCGGGGTTGGAGCCCAGTTGAGTCGGATCGATCTCAGGGCTTTCCGTTCGAGATCGTTCATCAGCCCTCGATCGCAATCAAGTGAACCGGTCGACCGGCGATGGTGATCGACCCCTTCCGTACCGCTTCGGTGAGGTCCTTCTGGTTTTCCTGTGCGATAAGAACTACGTCGTCGATCCGATACATATCGCCCAACGCTCGGTCCAGCTTCGGTTTGGGTATGTCGGTCAGCTTCTCACGGATCAACTGGATAGCGATCAGTTCACCCTTGCGGTCGGCCAAGCGCGAATACGCTTCTCGAACTCTGGTTTCTATGTTCGCTGGCGTTGTTGGAGGTGCCGCGGGGGCGACTGGCTTCGGTTGCTGCGTGGTGGGCTCGGGCGTCGCGGGCTTTTGTGCACGAAAGAGGTCGGACAGGCGCAGATCATCACGGTCGAGGTAACGCTGGAGCCCAGCAAGAATCGCGTACATTCCCCTTGCTTGCGGTGTAGCGCGCGGGGGTGGTTCCCGCTTCAGTTCACGCGCACATGCCGCCCATCCCTGTTCTGTCAGGGTGTGGGTCATCGGCCTCTTGCTGTAATCGGTCTCGATCAGTCGAAGTTTGTTCAGGAGCTCCCGAGGGTCTTTCTTCAGTTCAGGACCTAGTTCCTTGAGTCGAGTGTTCGACGTCTCCTCGGCCTGCGCCATGAGCACCAGGAGTACGAGTCTCTCGGTGCCGGTCAGTTCGTCGTCACTCGCCACGGGGTGTCCCTTCGATTTGTGCAGTGCGGGACGCCGAGTCCCGCTTGTTCCTGATGTACGTCTCGATAGCGGAGACTACAGCCGCTACGTCGTCGATGATCTGTGCGTTGGTGAAGCGCAGAACGGCGTACCCGTCCAGCTGCAGCACGACGTCTCGTTGCCGGTCCCGCGCGAATTTGATCGGGTGACGGTGATCGTCGCCATCGACCTCGATGACGCACTTTTCCGCCGGCCATCTCAGATCCACCACGATGGCCTCATGCAGAGGGGATGCTTGGAACGGTCGATTCCACTCCCTCCCGAATGCCCACTCGCAGCTCGCGAGTGCGCGTTCGAGCTTCTTCTCTGCAGTGCTTCCTGGGTGTGGTCGACCTGCCAGTGCGGGAATGTGTACGCGACGGATGCTCGGGGAGGTTCCGTACGGCCCGGCGATCGATATGTCGACAGAACGGATGTGATCCGAGTCGAAGTCGTCTGGACTCACGATCCACACCGCGAACCCGCCATGAACGGCCAGCCACACGCAGCCTGCGACCAATTGCGACTGCTGGTAGCGACTCTGACCGGCCTCCACACTCACCACCAGGGCAACCGACCGACGGTGGTAGGTCTCGGCAAGTAGCCGTCGTAGGCCCTCGGCGCGAGTCTGGTCGATGAACCTGCGACCGATCGGCCTGCCGAGAATCGCAGCCTGCGACATCGCGATCACGAAAGGCCCGAAATGGTCCGATGTGGATGCGAGGTCGAGCGACAACTTCTGCGCGGCGAGAAGGTCGAGTCGGTTGGGCCCTTCTACATGTTCACCACCCGGGAGCCACGCTGGGAACGCTTCGAGGACCGCAGTCTCGATGCCATCGAGGATCGTGGTGACCACGCCACGCTGCGAATCGACATCGGCGATGTGGATTGTCGCCACGGCTGGGGCGTCGTCCGGAAGAGGATCGAGGGATGCTGCGATTCTGTGTGCATCGACCCCGCGCAGATGCGTTGCGCGATTATCCGGCAGACGGGCATACCAGGCTGCGTCGTCTTGCGCTCTCAACGAGTCCTCTGCTCAGGATTGACAGTCGATGCGCTCGAACGTTCTCGGGCCCACTCTGCGGGCGAATTGCGTGGGTCGAACATCGCGCTTATCTTGGCACGCTCGGTGGGTGCGCGCAGGAAGCCGATTGCAACTCGGGAGGCTCAACTGCACCTTTGCTGCGGGAATTCGATCGAATTCATTCACTCGAACGACCTAGGGATGGCGCAGAATGACTACATGACCGCACCGCCGCGCCGACGGTGGGTTCTTCATGTCGACATGGACCAGTTCATCGCCGCGGTCGAGGTGCAGCGAAATCCCGACCTGGCGGGAAAGCAGGTCGTGGTCGGCGGACGCGGCGACCCGACGGAACGGGGGGTTGTCTCGACAGCGTCGTACGAAGCACGGGCATTCGGGGTGGGGTCGGGGATGCCGTTACGCGTGGCAGCCAAGAAACTCCCAGACGCAATCTTCCTGCCAGTCGACGGAGAGGCGTACACCGCGGCGTCGAACATCGTCATGGAGGCGCTTCGGAGCCTGGGCGTCGTCGTCGAGGTGATGGGTTGGGACGAGGCGTTCCTCGGTGTCGAGACCGAGGATCCGGTCCAGTTTGCGCGAGGAGTGCACGACACGGTCTTCGACGCGTCAGGCCTGCATTGCTCGGTTGGCATCGGGGACAACAAGTTACGGGCCAAGATTGCTACCGACTTCGGGAAGCCTCAGGGGATCTACACGCTCACCGCGGAGAACTGGTTCGAAGTGATGGGGGAGCGATCAACCGAGGCGCTGTGGGGAATCGGCAAGAAGACCGCGAAAAAGCTTGCTACGCTGGGTATCACGACGGTATCCGAGCTTGCGGCCGCAGACGACGCCACGCTCGCCGCCGCATTCGGGCCGAAGACCGGGCCCTGGATCGGTACCAAAGGGCGAGGCGTCGACCTCTCACCCGTGTCGTCGGAACCATGGATCCCGCGTTCACACAGCCGCGAAACGACCTTCCAGCAGGATCTCGAGAATTGGGACGCGATCACCGAGGAAGTTCGGCGTCTGTCGCTGAAGGTGCGTGAAGATCTTCTCGCCGACGACAGGAAAGCGGTTCGCGTGACGTTGAAAGTCAGGTACGCGCCGTTTGAAACTCACACCACGACAGCTGCGCTCGCCGCCCCGACGTTCGACCCTGACATCATCGCCGATGCGGCTGCTGCGTTGATCGACCGCCTCGATCGGTCACGGAGAGTCAGGCTGATGGGTGTGCGATTGGAGATGACTCCACTGGCCGATCAGACGCGAGCGAACAGTGCGGGTGAAGAACCCGGAACCTGAGCAACCTGATTTCGCGTGACGAGATGTCGCAGGTGCGCAGCCGCCTCGGACAGTGCCATCGTTTTCCCCATCGGAGATATTGCTGCCCACGATTTGTACCACTTCATCCGCTCGGCAACTTGCCAGACGGTGATCTCGTCGTCACCGAAGGCGTCGTACAGATGATCGAGCCGCTCGCCGTGATGTTCGACTAGCTCGCCGGCGCGGGCGGCCACGTCGTCGATCGGGAGTCCATGAGCGCCGAGCCCACGCGTGACGTTCATGGACTGCACGCGACGCAGCGAGTCCATGAACTCTGCCAGCGCATCGCGTTCTTCCAGGGGATAGACGAAGTTGCCGACGTGCGGCGTCGTCTTCTACAGTACGTGGTCTCCCGTGAACATGATGTCCGATTCGGGCAGATGGAAGCACACATGCCCTGGGGTATGACCCGGTGTGAACACCGCGCGCAGTTCGCGGCCAGTGAGCGCGACGGTCTCGCCGTCGACCAGAACTCGGTCGGGCGCTGAGTCGGGACCTGTGGGAGCGCGGAGGTCGACCTTCTTCCAGGCCTCGATGTCCTCCTCCGGCGCCCCGGCCGCCCGCATGTTCACTCGCTGCCATTCGAGCCACTGCTCGTCTCTAGGCGCGGTCATGCCCTCGAATTGAGAGTAATCGGCCTCGTGCATGGCGATCCAGGCCCCGGATGCTTCGCGAACACGACCACACAGCCCGACGTGGTCGGGATGGAAGTGCGTCAGAACCACGCCTTCGACGTCGGAAATCGAATGTCCGATCGCTTCCAACCCCGTGGTCAGGCCGTTCCACGCGTTCTCGTCGTCCCATCCGGCATCGACGAGAACGAGACCGCCCGGGGACTCCATGGCATAGACGAGCGTGTGACCGAGCGGGTTGTCGGTGATGGGAACCGGAATCTGGAAGATTCCATCGCCGATCGGGGCTGCGTCGCTCATGGCACTACCTCGTTGCTTGGTCCAAGTAATGAGTTCTCTTCACTCCATACTGACCGCCTCGTCGAGGCGCGTGGCAAGCGGGTCCGACAGAACTAGCGTCGACGCCATTCGATGGCCGGGCACGTGTCCATCACCATCGGGACACCCGAGGCGATGGTCCGCTCGAACGCTGCCTCGTCGATCACGCCCAACTGGAACCAGACCGCCTTCGCACCGACAGCAACTGCCTCGTCCGCGAACTTTCCAGCCGAGTCCGACTTTCGGAACACATCGACGACATCGAGGGGGAACGGAACGTCGGAAAGAGTCGCGTAGCCCTGCTCGCCGAGCACGGTCGGCGCACTCGGATGAATTGGAACGATGCGCTTGCCTCGTTTCTGCAACAGGGCTGCGATCTCGTACGCGGTTCGATCCGGATTGCCGGACAAACCGACAATGGCCCAGGTCTCGAGGTCGTCGAGCATCAGGTCGACGGACTCGGTTTCCTGCCACGAGGTCATGCCGGAAACGCTACACCGCGTTCGATCGGGAGCGCCATGTTTGCCAGGCGTCCGTGCACCACAGGGCCCATACGATCAACAGCGGCTGGAACAGGAGTCGGACACCCCGGCTCACATCGGTGTCCAGTCCGAATGCGTCTGTGTGAGTCAGAAATTGAGAGATGTTCCCGGGAAAGACCGCGACGAAGAACGCGGCGACGATCCATCCCGTCAGCGCCGAGAGGCGAACGAGGACAATGAGCGCCAGACCTAGAACGACCTCTACGACACCCGAGGCGAGGACTACGAAGTCTGCATCGAGCGGCACCCATGTCGGCACCTGGGCCTGAAACTCCGAGCGAGCCCAGAACAGGTGGCTGAGGCCCGCGAACACGAGGAACGCTCCGAGCAGCACGCGAGCAATCGACTTCATACGACGATCGTGCCGCAGGGGGTGGGGTAGGTCCACCCCTGGGGTCGGTATCGAACACGGCCGGGTTCGACGAAAGTTGTTCTTGTCCAGCAGAGCAGACCAAAGGAGATCACCCCATGAACATTCGCCGAATCACCGCCACACTCGCAGCCGCAGCCTTCGTGACGGGCGCAGGTGCATCGCTCGCCCACGCCGAACCGATCGATCCGGTCAACGGACCGGGTAGGGGATGCCCCATCGTCAACACCGATTCCAACGGCAACGAGACGGTCACCTACGCCCACCCGGGCGATCGAAACGGTGTGCTGGTGTGCGGAAAAGACGGAGAGTGGTCGTTCGGGCGCAAGGTTGGTGGCTACAACGGAGTCGTACAGGCCCCCAACGCGGGTGTCGCTCAGCGATGACCCAGCACACCCAGAAATTCAGGCGACTGCAGCAAATGCCCTCAACTGCTCCATGACGAAGGCGTGGTCGTCGCGATGCGGGAGCCCGGAGACCCCCACGTATCCCACTATCCCGACGCCCGTCACGATGATCGGCACGACCCCTCCCGCTGCGGCGAACTGCTCGGTCGGAAGGTGCGACTGGGTGTCGAAGTCACGGCCCGTGGCAACGAAGAACTCGAGCACACCCATCGAGCTTCGTCCGTATCGTTTGGCAGATCCAAACTTTCGAGTCAGCCAGTGGTCGTTCTCCGGATACGAGCCGGGCAATGCCGCGTGGAAAGCACGCTGATCGCCGTGAACGATCCCGATGACCAGCGGCAAACCGTGGACCGCGGCGGCCTCGCGCATCCGGCACCCGAGGGCCCACGCGTCGTCGTAGTCGAACCTGCGGAGACGGACGGCCTGCTCGTCGGCGGTCACCGCGTCCAGACCCGCAGTGCTCATGCGGTCGAGGACGCGAGCCAGATGTTCAGCTCTCCGTCGACGGCGAACTCGTCGATCTCAGCCAGTTCGTCCGCAGTGAATTCTGGGCTCTGCAGCGCGAGCACGCTGTCTGCCAGCTGGCTCGGGCGCGACGCACCGACCAGTACCGACGAGATCTGCGGCTTCCGGAGAACCCAGGCGAGTGCCATCTGAGCGAGCGGTTGTCCTCGACGCTCGGCGATCTTGTTCAGCGCGGCGACGTTGTGCAGATTGCTCTCCGAGAGCATGCCGTCGCGCAGCGTCTTTCCCTGAGTTGCGCGTGACCCTTCGGGAATGCCGTTCAAATACTTCGTAGTCAGCAGACCTTGAGCGAGTGCCGAGAACGCAATGCAGCCGATGCCCTCGTCGGCCAAGGTGTGCAGCAAGGACGGCTCACCATCTTCGACCCAGCGATTGAGCAATGAGTACGACGGTTGGTGGATTGCCAGCGGAGTTCCGAGTTCCCGCATGAGCCGCGCGATTTCGAGGGTTCGGGCGGCGGAATACGACGAGATCCCGGCGTAGCGTGCCTTTCCGGAGCGGACCGCCGAGTCGAGTGCGCGTGCGGTTTCTTCGAGCGGGGTATTTGGATCGTATCGATGGCTGTAGAAGATATCGACGTAGTCGAGTCTTGTACTGGTGAGTGAGTGGTCGAGGCTTCCGAGCATGTACTTAACCCCGCCTCCGCGTCCGTATGGGCCGGGGAAGAAGTCGTAGCCCGCCTTGGTCGAGACCACGATCTCGTCGCGGAGATCCGCGAAGTCCTCGGCGAGGATACGCCCGACGTTCTTCTCGGCCGAGCCCATCGGAGGACCGTAGCCGTTGGCCAGATCGAAATGAGTGATGCCGAGATCGAATGCAGCGCGGATGATCTCACGCTGCTTCTGGATGGGGGTGTCGTCGCCGAAGTTGTGCCACATTCCGAGTGAGACGCCGGGAAGTAGAAGGCCGGAGTTGCCTACGGGCCGATACTCCATTGTGTCGTACCGAGTCGGGGCCGGGGTGTAGGCATCGGTGAGATGGGAAGGCATGCGGGTGAGGCTCCTATCGAGATACGAAAAGGTCGGTGAGCAGTTCGATCTGGGAATCGTCTTCGAGCGCCGATCCGACAGCGACGACATCAGCGCCTGCTCCGAGATAGGCGGGCGCATTGCGAGCGTTCATGCCACCGGTCGCGACGAATCGCAGCTCGGGGAACGGTCCCTTCATCGCCGCGAACCAGTCTGCGCCGAGCACCGATGCGGGGAAGGCCTTCACCCAGCCCAGTCCGAACGCGGCCGCATTCTGAACATCGGTTCCGGTCGCGACGCCGGGTAGATGTGGCATCCCCGCGTCGATACTTGCCTGTGCGACAACAGGATCGAAGCCGGGCGCAACGGTGAACGATGCACCTGATGCTTGTGCAACGGCAACGAGTTCCGTTGTCACGACCGTTCCGGCTCCAACCGTCATGCCGCGTTCTGCTGCGGCTGCGGCAACTGCGTCCAAAGCCGCAAGAGCGGCTGGAGTTTGAATGGGTACTTCGATACAGTTGATTCCTGCGTCCCACCCACGTTGGGCGAGTTCGACGGTTCGGGCGGGGGAGAATCCGCGCAGAATCGCCATCACCGGTGCCGAAGTGAATGCTTCGTCGAACCACGCGTTCATGGTCTCCATCCGAGCTCCTTCGAAACGTTGTCGGTTACTGCACGTAGATCGGGCAGTAGTAGTTCCAGGGCCGCAAGGTCGGCGCGACCCTTGAGAGAAGTGACAGATACAGCGGCGACGACGCGATTGCTCGCGTCGCGCACGGGCATGGCAATGCAGTTGACGTAGTCCTCGTACTCTGCATCGTCGACGGACCAACCACGTTCGGCGACGACGGCTAGTTCGGCATCGAAGCGACTGCGCGAGGTGATCGTCGTCGATGTGTGTCTCTCGAAATCAGCAGCAGCCATGACGGAGTCGACTACATCCTGTGTCTGGAAGGCGAGAATCGCCTTGCTGACACCCGCGGTGTGCAGACAGACGGATGCGCCGATCTGGGAGAACAGTTTGATCATCCCCGGCTGTTCGATCTTGTCGACGTAGATGATTCGGCGTCCCTCGAGCGCTGCCAGGTGAATGGTGTGTGAGCACTGCTCACCCAGGCGGACCAGGTAGGGACGGGCCACGTTGGCGAAGTCGAACTGTTCCCGTGCCGCGTTGGCGAGTCCGGCGAGCCGATACCCGACGCTGTATTTCCCGTCCTCACGCTTCCGCGTCAAGCCGTAGTCGGTCAGCGTCTGCAGCACACGCAGCGCGGTTGACCGGTGAACATCGAGGTGAGCGGCGACTTCGCTCTGAGTCCTCGGCGCAAGGGCGACGAATTCCAAGATCTCGACGGCGCGTTCCACGCTCTGCGACACTCGAATGCTCCTTCGGAAGTGAGGTCGGCTCGATCATGCGTCGAGGCCGGCGGCTGGGACGAAGTCATTGGTGCTCGACAACGCCCGTGCTGCTAGATCGTGCCCCATCGTCAGCCGTCCGTGGGCATCCTTGCCGCTCGACAACCCCGATAGGTATCCCGCGGCGAACGCATCGCCTGCACCGACGACTTCGACCACGTCGACCGTGTGCGCCGAAACGAACACTGTTCCGGACGAGGTGAACTCGGTGGCGCCGACGTCGCCGTCCTTGACCACCACCGTGCGCCCCTGGCGATGTTCGATCCCGATCAGTGCCGAGATCGAGTGTGCGTCCGTGGTTCCCCACAGCTCGGCAGCTTCGTCGCGCCCGACGAACGTGATGTCGGCTCGCCGAGCGAGGTCGAGCAGTATCGGCGACGCGCGTTCGACTTCCCACACACCGCGTCGGTAGTTGACGTCGAAGGATATTCGCGTCGGTGATCCCTCGCAGAGGTCGAACAACGCATGCATCATCGCCGCGCACGTATCGGACAAACCGGCGTTGATTCCAGAAACATGCACGATAGACACCTCGCGCAGCGGCAGACCGTCGAGCGTTGCGGGAGACATCAGTGAGGCAGCAGACCCGCGTCGGTAATAGTGAACCGTCGTTGCGCCATCGTCGGGATCCTTGAAGTAGACGCCGGTGGGGGCGGTGTCGAGGGTCGTGACGTAGCTGGTGTCGACGCCGTGTGCCGCGATTTCGTCGACGATACGTCGTCCGAGTGGATCGTTCCCCACATTGCTGGCCCAGGCGACGCTGTGTCCCTGTTCTGCGAGATACAGCGCAACAGTGGATTCGGCGCCACCCATGTGCAGGGTGAACAGATCGGCGGATGCCAACGGTGTCGCATCGACGGGCGCGATGAGCGTCATGGTCTCTCCGATGCACAGGATCTCAGGCATCGACTCTCTCCTCGGCTCCTCGCCGCAGACCCTTCTTCAGCCCCGTGCGGATGTACGGCCCCAGCACCGCGAGTGCGCTGAGCACCAGGAGCGCAACGGCGATGCCGCTGGTGTAGATGCTGGCGGCGCCGTCGATGAGGAACGCGCGACGGATGTTGCTCTCGGCAAGCGGGCCGAGGATGAGACCCAGGACCAGGGGTCCTGCTGGAAACCCGTTGCGCCGCAATGCCAATCCGAGAAGCCCGAACACAAGCATCAATCCGACGTCGAATGCGCTGTTCTGGACTGCGTACGTTCCGACCATGCAGAAGGTGATGATGACTGCCCACAAGTACTTTTGGGGTAGGTCGAGAAGTTTGATCACACCGCGCATACGCACCAGGGCGAGAGCCAGCGCGGCGAAGGTCGCGAGCAACATGATCGCGGCAAGACTGTAGACGAGGTCCGGCGAATCGACGAACAACGCGGGCCCTGGCTGGAGGCCCCAGATCACCATCGAACCGATCATCACAGCCATGACAGCATCGCCCGGCACACCCAGAGCGAGTGTTGTGGTGAGTGACCCGCCCATAGTTGCAGTGCTGGCCGTATCTGCTGCGGCGAGACCTTCGAGCGAACCCTTCCCGAACTTCTCGGGAGTCTTCGATGCGCGTCGAGCCTGGTCCCACGAGACGATACCGGCAATGTCGCCACCGGCGGCAGGCACGACACCGACCACTGCGCCCACTCCGGATCCGATGAGAGCCGGCTTGACCAGTTCACGCCGTTCCGCACGGTTCGGCCACCACTTGCCGAGCTGCGTAATCGGCGCCGGGACGATGGTCGGGTGACGGCTGATCATCTGGTTGAACACCTCGGCGATTCCGAACAGTCCCACGATCGCGGCAATGAACGGGATACCGGAACTGAGCTCGTTCAGGCCGAACGTGAATCGGCCGTCGCCGGTGATCGGGTCGCGGCCGACAGTACCCAGGAGCAACCCGAGAATACCCGCGAACAGACCTTTGACGACGCGACCATCGGGTACGCCGATCATCATGGTCATTCCGAAGACGACGAGTGCGAACATCTCGGCGGGCCCGAATCGAAGAGCGATGCTCGCGATGGGTTGAGCGGCGAATATGAGAATGCAGATTCCGACGACGGATCCCACTGCTGATACCAGCGCGGAACTGGTGAGCGCGATTCCGGCTCGGCCCTGTTTCGCCATCGGGAAGCCGTCGAACGTGGTTGCGATCGAGGCCGGGGTGCCGGGCGTGTTGATCAGGATGGACGGAACACGATCGCCGAATTGTGCTGCGACGTAGATCGACAGGAGAACGGACAGACCCTGGAGCGGCTCCAGCGTCAGGGTGAACCCCGCGGCAAGTGCAACGGCCATTGCCGCGGTGATGCCGGGAACGGCGCCGACGAGAGTGCCGAGCAGAACACCGACGAGCAAGCACACGCCGATACTGGGGTCGAGGAGCGCGCTCAACCCCTCGGTAACCGCGTTCACAGCGGTACCTGCAAGAGCAGACCGAATATCGCCCACAGGATCACCGTGGTGATCACCGGGAACACGACGAGCGCCTTGATGCCCCGTCCGCCGGATATCGCAGTGAGTCCGGCCAGCAACACCACCGTCACGACGCGGAAGTCGAAGTACTGCCACGCAATTCCGTACACCGCGATGAGCGCCAGCGTCGCTGAGAGAGCGAACGCTCCGGAAGTCGTGATGGGCGGTTCGTCCGAGACAATGCGACTGATCACTGCCTGCACGATCAGAATCATGCCGATCACGACCATCGATACCGCCAGAGCCGTCGGCCACCACCGGGGACCGAAGGACTGCCCCTCACGGGCAACGTCGATTCGGTTCGTCATGACGTAGACCGCAGCGCCGAGTATCACCACGGCGAGCCCGATCCCGACCTCGTACACCCTGCTGTTCGGGCGTCTTCCGCTGGGCCGATCGTTTCCTGGCAGGTCGTCGGTGCTCACGCCGATGTCCTGGGTGGTCATTCCTGGGCCGCCAACTGTTCGAATCGATCCGATTCGGTTCCGACGAACGTGGTGGTCTCGGCAGCAGAACGGTAAAGGGGAAGATTGCCGCCGGATTCGATGAGATCGATGTATTCGTCGGTGGCGGAGGCAGATTCGATGGACTCTTCGAGGCGCGTGGCCGTGGCTTCCGGAAGTCCGGTCGGTGCGGCGATGACGGCCCAGCTGCCGATCACTACGTCGAGGCCGAGTTCGGTTGCCGTAGGCACACCGGGCAAGGCAGGTGCCGGCTCCTCGGTGAACACGGCCAGGACGCGTAGCCGACCGTCGGCGTGCGCGGGGGCGGTTTCACCGATTCCGGCGACGACTGCGTCGACCTGCGACCCGATTGCTGCGGTGACCGCGGGCGCGCCGCCGTCGAAAGGTACCCCGGTGAATTGGACGTCCGCTACTCGTCCGAGTTCGACTGCGCCTGCCTCCCAAATAGATCCAGGACCCGCGTTGGAGACGGTGATCGCGCCCGGGTCGGCCTTGGCAGCGGCAATGAGGTCATCGAGCGTTCGGTACGGGCTGTTCGCCGGGACTGCGATGGTGCCGGGTTGGGAGTTGACCTGGCCCAGGAAGTCGTACGCCGCAGGGTCGATCGAGTATCCCTGGTGGCCGAGCAGGCTGACCTCGACCGGCAGGACGCCGATGGTGTAGCCGTCCGCGCTCTGGTCGGCGAGGTACTGCATGCCGATCGACCCTGCACCGCCAGGGCGATTTTCGACGATGACACTGACGCCGAGGTCGGCTTCCATCTGTTTGCCCAGTGTGCGAGCCGTCAGATCGGTCGCTCCGCCGGCCGCCGTCGGGGTGAGCAGGGTGATGTTCCCGCTGGGGAAGTCCTCCTCCGCGGAGCCGCCTCCGGATCGATCCGCACATCCGGTGACCGATCCGATCAGGATCGCTGCTGCTGCTCCGCCGCTGACGAGTATGCGCATCGGACGAGTTGTTGAAGTGCTCAAAGGGTGCCTCCGAGTGAATGTGTTGCACTGTGTGCAACAGCGTTGCTCTCTGTGCACATACAGTATCCCATGTGTGACCCGTGGCATAGCAAATCTTTACTGTGATGCAGATCGGCGAATGAGCAGACCGGGGCCGCTACCTCGGTGCGTGCAGACGCGCGGCCGCAACGGCTCCGACGGTACCCAGCGCCAGGACGACCGTCGCGACGACGAAGGCGACCTTGTAGGAGTTGCCGAGGGCAGGCGCTACCACGAGTGGTCCCAGAACCTGCCCGACGCCGTAGACCGCAGTCAACGTTGCCGCCGTTCGTCCGATTGGCAGTCTGGCTGCGGTGCTCAGCGTGAGCATCGTGATGCCCATGAACGTGCCGCCGAAGAGTACGGCCGAAACTACGGCGACTCCGGAACTCTCGGACAGGGCAGGTAGCAGGGCAGAGAGCGTCTGGAGCGAGAACGCCGCAACGAGTGCGCGCCGCATCGTGATTCGACGAGCGATGGCCTGCCACAGCACGGTCGCGGGAACTGCAGACAGGCCGACGACGATCCACACTGCCGGACCGACCGAGGAATCACCGTGCCCGCCGACTGCGGCCACGAGGAAGGTGCCGACGATGATGTAGCCGAGACCCTCGAAGAAGTAGGCAGTCAGCAGGACCCGCCAGATCAGCCGCTGCCGAGCGGACGGACCGGCGTCATCATCGGGCAGGTGAGATTCTGCGTGTATGCGCAGAGTCAGGGCCGGCGCGATCAGGACTGCCGTCAATACTGCGGACGCAATCCACAGCGCCTGCCATGAAAGGTGCGGTGCCGCAGCGAGTGTGAGAATTCCCGAGGCGGTGATGCCTGCCCCGACACCGCCGAACGTGATGCCGGGGGAAGAACCGACCTGCTTGGCGACGGTACTCGCACAGGCGAGGAACACAACGGCACTCGCCAATCCGGCAACCGAACGCAGGAGCGAAAATGCAAAGGTATTGTCCACGAACGCCATTGCGACCTCGCTGGCGACGAGAATCGCAGCCCACGACCTGAACGCGGATGTGCTGTTCAGTCCGGGGCGGATCGAGAGTGCCACGGCGCCCAAGAGATACCCGGCGTAGTTCGCGGTCGCGATGACCGCACCGCTGCTTGGTGTCACACCCGCTGACTCGACCATGATGGGCAGGATCGGGGTGAATACGAAGCGACCGACGCCCATTGCCGCTGCGAGTCCTGCAGCTGCCGCGATGGATATGCGTCGACCGTCGAGTTCGTTCACACAACTAACGGTACCTTCGCGCTATCGAGCGCCGCGCCCACCTCTGGCGGTGATGCGGGGCCCGACATTTCTTGCGTTCGTCACGCACCTCCGCTGGAAATGTTCACCAGCCAGTTGATCCCGAACTTGTCGGTCAGCATTCCAAACGTGTCACCCCATGGAGCCGCGTTCAGGCCCATGGTGTTCTGCGCGCCATCGGCGAGTTTGTCCCAGTATCCGGTGAGCTCGGCTTCGTCTTCGCCGCTCAGTGAGACGGAGATGTTGTCGCCCACGTTCAGGTTCATACTGGCAGGAGTGTCTGCACCCATCAGTGTCAGGCCCGACGGGGACTCGAGCTGGCCGTGCATGATCTGGTCCTTCTCGGCCGGATCCTCGCTCGCACCGAAATCGGCGAACGTGTTGAGGAGGAGTTCACCGCCGAAGACGGTCTGGTAGAACTCCATCGCTTCCCGAGCGTTGCCACGGAAGTTGAGGTACGGATTGAGTCGGGTGGGCATGGTTCATCTCCTCGTCGACGGGTACGACGACCATCGTAGAGCGTCGGCTACCTGCCCACGGCGGATTGCCCGGTGTGGACGGGCAAGTGTTGTCGAACGTGACCTACGCATTCACGAGCGGTGAGCCGCACTGGTCGTCGATGGAACCACGACGCCTTCTCGAAGTAGCCGGCGAACGACGATGACGGCGCTGCTTTGATCCAGCCCGTCAAGATCTCCAGTCCTGCAGGGCTTTCCGGAATTCAACTGCATGATCGCATCCGAGGCCTCGATCGGGAGCGACACGGTCTTGCTCCGGAGGCCGAGGTGGACCCTGGACTCGTCGGTGCTGATCCGAGCAACCAGCCCTTGCCGCCAGACGACAGTGCTGTCTGCATCGAGGGAGGACATGAACGACATCGTCCGTAGCGGACTAACCGGTTCCGGACGGGTGATGTCGGCGAGCCGTCGGCCCAAGCGCTCGGCGATCCGGCGGCGGGCCTGCGGCGACGCGCGGAGATCGTCGAGAACCGACGCGACGTCGTCGAGAACTCGATCCACGTACGGCAGTACCGAGTCGGAATCCGTCAGGTCGAGCCCTGCCGGCAGTGGTTCCCGAAGCCGCGGTTCGTCCTGCAACAGGCCGAACAACTGGTTCGCGACGTCGTAGCGATTGAATGATGCGACACCGGCGGTCAGGTGAATAGTGTTGTCGCCCAGCGCTTCTGCCGCGTGAATCCAACCGCGAGGGAGGTACAGGGCGTCGCCCGGCTCCAGTACGGTGTCGAGCAGGGGGGTCTCACTCGCACGGTCCTCGACTGCGTCCCGTCGGTCCGACCATGGCTGGTTCGACAGTGGGTGGGTATGGACAGGTGAGTGGAGGACCCATCGCTTCGCTCCGGCGATCTGTAGCACGAACACGTCGTGAACGTCGTAGTGCGGCGCAAATCCGGTGGACGATGCAGGCGTGATGTACGCATTGACCTGTGCAGGATGGCCGATGTCATCGACGAGGTCACGAACGAAGTCGATCAGCGGGGGCCAGAGGCGGTGCAAGCCCTGAAGGACGAGTGTGTGGCCGTCGGCGAATGCCGACAGCACTGCTGCCGAGTCCAACTGGTCGGCCATCTCGGCACCGAATCCGCCCGAGGACGTGAACTCCGACTTGTCGAGCAGGGAGCCGTCTTTCGCCATCCGGGCGAACGGCGTTCGGACTCCGCGGTGCGAGACCAATTCGTCGACCGACGCCGCGGACATCAGGTCGTCGAACGAGCCACGCAGTTCGCGCCCCCGGGAGAGGAGCGGCTTTCGGCCCCAGTAGTCGTCGACAAAGGTACGCTCGTCGACGGAAATCAGACGACCGAGCGCGGACCGGTATCCCGGTCCGCGCTGGTCAGCGCGATGATCGCTCAAGCCGTGCCGTCCGCACCGCCGTCGTGGGCGTTGGGGTTCGAGCCGCCGTCGGCTGGGCCTTCGCCGGGTCCGGCAGCGCCGTCGGCTCCGCCGTCGTGACCGTTGGGGTTCGAGCCGCCGTCGGCTGGGCCTTCGCCGGGTCCGGCAGCGCCGTCGGCTCCGCCGTCATGGCCGTTGGGGTTCGAGCCGCCGTCGGCTGGTCCTTCACCGCTGGATCCGCTCGTGGTGATGTCGTCGTCGTTGATGCTCATCGAATGCCTTTCGGTCGACGTGTGTGCTGCGAGCAGAGGGCTGCCCTGCTCGGACCCTGCATTGACAATTCGCACTGATTTCAAACACTACGATCGTCGTATGCACACGCGCTCGGTCACTCTCTCGAAACTGGGTGCTTGGGTGATCAAGTGCAATCCCGCCAAAACCGATCTGACGTCGATGATTGCGACGGGAAAAGCGCAGCAACAGTGGTGTGTGGCCACCAACTACCGGACCGAACTGATGGCGGCAGGCCAACCTGTCCTGTTCTGGGTAAGCGGTGCTTCGCGTGGACTGTGGGGTGCGGGTCGTATCACCGGCGCACCGATCCGCGGCGCGGTCTGGAAAGTGCCGACCGATATCGACCTCTTCGCCGACCCGATCGACGCGTCCCGTTTGTCCGCCGTACCTATCCTGGCGTCGATGGAGGTCTTTCGATCGGCGCAGCAATCGAATCCGTCGTGGGTCAGCAAGCGCGAATGGGCGGCTATCAGGACGTTGCTCCCGATCGAAATGACGTAACCGAGAAGACTGGTGGAACCGATCGGCGGCCGAGCGCGTCCAATCGAGTATGAAGCCAGACGCTCTCTACCGAATCGGGGTTGTCCGATGACCATCCACGTCGATCACGTAGCGCTCGAACAGGTGTCGGACACCTTGAGTAGGACAGCGTCCGATGTCGACGCATTGGCGACACAGATTCCGGCCGAACCCGACGCCGGGGTCGGGAGCGGCCCGCTGTTGGTGATCGTGTCGCGGTTGCTCGCCAATGCGGGACTTCTGGTCGAGGGTCTTTCTGCGGCAGGAATTGCTGTGCACGAGGCGAATTCGGCCTACCGCGATACGGACCTGGAGACAGCGGACCGGGTAGCTCTCGAACAGTGGACGCGTTGACATGGGGATCGACACCAGGATCGACGGAACACCGGAGTCGGTGCACGGTATTGCCGACTGGGTCGCCCACGCAGTGGCCCCACGTATCGAGGGTGCTGCGGACGCGGTGTACGCCTCCAGGAATGTGGCAGACGCGGGATGGGACGGGCCGGCCAGTGATGTATTCGTCCATCGAACATCATCCACTGCAACGGATGTGGACGTCTTCGCCGAGGCAGTGAGCGAGAGCGCCTCTCGGCTGAGCGGGGCGGCAGAGGCGTTGGCCGCGGCCCTGACCGCGATGGCTGCGGCCAGAGACGCCGCATCGAAGGCGGGTCTTCTCGTGTTGAGAGATTCCATTGCCGTGCCGATCCTCGACGACCTATTGCCGGCATTTCGGGCGGCCGAGGACGCGGTCGGGGTTGCGCGGGAACACGAACGGCGGTACGCCCAGGAATTGAAGGACGTCGTCGACGGGCTCGTCGCCAAGTGGTTCTTCATCGGTGCGGACATGATCGCCGCCGGAGTCGAGGTCGGAACCGCACTGTATTCCAGCATGTTGTCGGCGCGAGCCGAGGATCTCGCTGCCCGTGGCCGAGCACTCATCGACTCGGCGATGAATGCCGGCCCGGACATAGCCGCCGCTCGAATTTACGACGATTACGATTGGGGGCGGGAGTTGACTCGCCGGGCCGACGACTTGACCGAGACCGCTGCGGATCTCGCCGCGCGGGCTCGGTCGATCCCGATCAAAGTCGGCGGCCTTACCGCTGTTGCCGAGATTGCGTACGACATCTATTCCGGTACCCCCGCCAAGCAGGCCGTGGTGTCGGGAGGTTCGGGCATGCTCGCTACGGTCGCCGCCGGCGCTGTGATCGGGACTGTCGTCGGTGGGCCGGTCGGTGCGGCCCTCGGTGCCGGAGTCGGGGCTGTGGCCGGCATCGCTACTTCAGGGATGGTCGACGGGGTATTCGAAGACGGCTACGAGAGCGTCGGAGACACCATGGCCGACGGCGTCGGTGCAGTACAGGACACGGGTAAGGCGATCGCCGATCTTACGGCCGGCGCGTGGCGGTCCGTATTCTGATCTGCGTCTTAGGCCTCGTCGGCATCCGTCGTGGTTGCCTCGCCCACGACGGCGGGCCGGGCGAGCGCCCAGCCGCCGAAGATGAGTGCGATGGCCAGCATGACGAGACCGACCCACAGGTTGGCGATGGTGCCGACGCTCATGTCGACGACGTTGTTGGACGGCGAGGAGTGTGTCTCGCTTCCGAACGCCGAGGGGAACAGACCTGCCAGCGTCAGCAAGATCCCGTAGATGCCGAGTAGTACTCCGATGACCGATCGGATGT
The DNA here is from genome assembly GCF_001647195.1 of Rhodococcus sp. EPR-157. GTDB lineage: Bacteria > Actinomycetota > Actinomycetes > Mycobacteriales > Mycobacteriaceae > Rhodococcoides. The sequence continues at coordinate 29,573 of NZ_LVCV01000415.1, forward strand.
CGAAGAGTCGGGCGACGAGCCCCGGTGTGTTCTTCTCAGGAGTTGTCATGTCCGGATCCCTATCAGTGGAAGACGATGTTGAGTACGACGACGAGGCCCAATGCGAAGCCCGCTAACGGAACCGGGCGTCGATACCACGGGTTGGTGGCATCCTCGGGGTCGGTGAACATCTCCCGAGGTGTCTCCGAGTAGACGAAGCCGACGAGTTCCTTCGCCGGTTTCGGCTGCGTAACCATGCTGACGCCGACGCTCACCGCGATGTCCACGACGAAGGCCGCGGAGGCTGCGACGAAGGGCATGCCCTGTCCTGGAAGGTTGATCACTCCGACTTCCGACAACACGAACACGAACACTGCTGCCGAGGTTCCGGATACGAGTCCGATCCAACCGGCCGCGGGCGTCATGCGCTTCCAGAACATACCGAGGATGAACGTCGCGAACAGAGGTGCGTTGAAGAAGCCGAACAGCGTCTGTAGGTAGTCCATCAAATTGGAGTAGCCCGAGGCGATCAGCGCTGTGAAGATGGCCATGATCGTTGCGACGACGGTTGCCACGCGTCCGACGGTGATGTAGTAGCCGTCCTCGCGGTCCTTGACGATGTATTGCTGCCACAGGTCGTAGCTGAAGACGGTGTTGAACGCGGAGATGTTCGCCGCCATACCGGCCATGAATGCGGCCATCAATCCGGCGATCGCGACGCCCAGCAACCCGTTGGGCAGAATGTCGCGCATCATCAACAGCATCGCGTCGTTGTACGTGATGTCGCCGGTACCGTTTTCCTTGAGGTTGATCATGTCGCCGATGGCGGCGGCCGCGATCATGCCGGGAACCACGACGACGAAGGGCACCAACATCTTCGGTATCGCACCGATGATCGGCGCGCGCCGGGCCGCCGACATCGAACTCGAGGCCATCGCGCGCTGGACCTCGACGAAGTTCGTCGTCCAGTAGCCGAACGAGAGCACGAAGCCGAGGCCGAACACGATTCCCACCACCGACAGGATGGGGGAGTCGAATCCGCTGAGTGCCTGACCTGGCCAGGACGCGAGCTGTTCGCTTGTCGATGCGGTCACGGTGCCGTCGGTGACGGTGGGGACGACCTTCTCCTTCAGTCCGGACCAGCCGCCGATCTTGATCAGCCCGATGATAGTCAGCGGGACCAGGGCAGCGAGGATGACGAAGAACTGCAGTACTTCGTTGTAGATCGCTGCCGAGAGTCCGCCGAGGACGGTGTACGTCAGAACGAGTGCCGCGGCGACGATCAACGACACCCAGAGCGACCAGCCCAGAAGCACTTTCACCACTGTCGCCAACAGGAACAGGTTGACGCCTGCGATGAGGATCTGCGCGACGGCGAAACTGATGGCATTGACGAGATGCGCTCTCGCGTCGAATCGTTTGCGCATGAACTCGGGAACGCTTCGAACTTTCGAGCCATAGTAGAACGGCATCATCACGACGCCGAGGAACAGCATCGCCGGGATGGCACCGATCCAGTAGTAGTGCATCGTCGCCAGGCCAAGTTGGGCGCCGTTGGCCGACATGCCCATGATCTCGACGGCGCCGAGGTTGGCGGAGACGAACGCGATGCCGGTGACCCACGCGGGTAACCGACGGCCGGAGAGGAAGAAGTCGAGACTCGTCGACAACTGTCGACGGGCCACGTATCCGATCCCGAGAACGAACACGAAATATACGGCAATGAGTACGTAGTCCAGCGCGTTCGTGTTGAACGAAAGCACGCCTTCTGCCGCAAGAGTCGACGTCACGCGTCAACCTCCCTGAGTGAGTGAGCTGGCTCACTGATGTGAGCGATGTGAACACAAAGTAACAGGTTCAAACAATTGCGTACATCCGATCCCCTCAAATCGCTCAGGTCTGTTTGGTAATGTTCGATTCATCAAGGCCGTCGTGCCCCGAATCAGAGGTAGGTGCCAATGCTGGCAGCCGAGCGGCACGCACGGATCACCGCCGCACTCCGCACCGACGGTGCAGTGAAGGTCGTCGAACTCGCCGAGTTGCTCGGCGTCTCCGAAATGACCATTCGTCGAGATCTGGACGTGCTCGACGACCGCGAAGTTCTGCGCAAGGTTCATGGCGGCGCCATCGCGCGCACCAACCGAGGCGTCGAACTACCGTCGACCGCGAAGGCCGCCCGGCAGCATGCCGAGAAGGTGGCTATCGGGCGCGCTGCGTTGGGCAGTGTCGAGGACGGGATGACCGTGGCGATCAGCGCCGGGACGACCACACTGGAACTCGCACGTCTGCTTCACGGCCGGTCGTCGATCACCGTCGTCACCAATTCCATTTCGATTTTCCAGGAGTTGACGGGACACCCCGACGAGCCGAACCCGGTGGTGTACCTGACCGGTGGTTCGCGAACGCCATCCGATGCACTTGTCGGACCGATCGCCAATGCCGCGCTCCATTCCTTTCGCGTCGACGCAGTCTTTCTCGGAGTTCATGGCTTCGACATCGAATCCGGATTGACCTCGCCGAATATCGCTGAGGCGGAGACGAATAGAGCTCTCGTCGCGACGAGTCGTCGACTGTTCGTCCTCGCGGACCACACCAAGTATCGCGAAGTGGGCACCAACGTGTTCGGGCGGATGGCCGACATCGACACACTCGTGGTCGACGACGGCCTCGACGCATCCGACCGATCGGCGCTCGCACCGCACGTTCAGAATATTCTCGTAGCCGAGACGGAGAAGGAATGACCACGATCCAGCCGCCCGTCCGTAGTGCCCTCGCCGACGGGCGCGAGATCCTCTTCTATTCGATGCCCGGCAACACCGCTCGCCCTGTCCCCGATATGCGGCCGCTCGCAGCGCGGTCGGCGACAGCGCAATCGGAGGTCCGCCGCGACCGTCAGACCGGTGACTGGGTTGCGATCGCCGCTCTGCGGCAGGATCGGACCTACAAGCCACCTGCCGATCAGTGTCCGTTGTGCCCGTCACCCGCAGGAGATCGCAGCGAAGTTCCCGCGGCCGACTACGACGTCGTCGTGTTCGAGAACCGTTTTCCCAGTTTGTCTCACGCCGGCGACGGCGCGCCTGCCCTGCACACGGACGCGCGGGAAGCGTCGGGCATCGGTAGGTGCGAGGTCATCTGCTTCTCCAGCAACCACACCGCGTCGTTCGCCGACCTGACTCAGGACCACGCACGGTTGGTGGTCGATGCATGGCGAGCGCGGACCGAGTCGCTGATGGCGATGGACGGGGTGGAACAGGTCTTCTGATTCGAGAATCGCGGCGAAGAAATCGGGGTGACGTTGTCGCACCCGCACGGTCAGATCTACGGCTACCCGTATCTGACGCCGCGCACCGCATCCATGCTCCGGCAGGCTCGCGAGTTCGCCGAGTCCCACTCGTCGAACCTCTTCTCGGACATTCTCGCCACTGAAATCGACGATGGTCGACGCATTCTGATTGCCGACGAGTACTTCACAGCCTTCGTACCGTTCGCAGCGCGCTGGCCGGTCGAGGTGCACATCTATCCGAATCGACACGTGCACAACCTGACCGAACTCACCGAGGCCGAACTGGATTCTCTGACGGCTGTGTATCTCGACGTGCTAGGACGGTTCGATCGAATGTATCCCACGCCGCTGCCTTATATTTCGGCACTCCATCAGTTTCGGCCCGAAGGCGTGCAGGCGGACGGGTACTTCCACATCGAGCTGATGTCGGTGCGACGGTCGGAGACGAAGCTGAAGTACCTGGCCGGTTCCGAGTCGGCGATGGACGCATTCGTCACCGACGTGACACCGGAACAAATGGCCGACCGATTGAAGGCACTATGAACACCGTTATCGCGCAGGCTCCGGGTCGAATCAACCTGATCGGTGAACACACCGACTACAACCTGGGCTTCGCTATGCCGATCGCGCTGGAGGAACGAACGACGGTTCGGTTCGAACCGGACGGGACGGACCGAATTTCTCTGCGGAGCAACGAGGAAGGTGACGGATCCTCGTTCGCCTTGTCTGCTCGGCCTGGAGACGTGGAAGGCTGGGCCGCGTACCCCGCAGGGGTGATCTGGGCGTTGTCAGCGGCCGGTCACAGCGTCGTCGGTGGGACCATGGAGGTCAGCAGTGACGTGCCCATCGGTGCAGGCCTGTCCTCGTCGGCTGCTCTCGAATGCGCGGTGCTGTTGGCGATGAATGCGGCGACGGCTACCGCCATGGACCGGTCGACCGTCGCCCGTATCGCTCAGCGAGGAGAGAACGACTTCGTCGGGGCGCCTACCGGTTTGATGGACCAGCTGGCCTCGCTGAACGGTGAGGCGAATCGAGCGCTTCTCATCGATTTCGACAGCACTTCGGTACGGCCGGTCGAGTTCGATCTCGCTGCGCACGGACTGGTACTCCTCGTTGTCAATTCCAATGCTGCGCATCAGCACTCGACGGGGGAGTATGCGTCGCGTCGAGAGTCGTGCACCCGGGCTTCCCGACTATTGGGTGTCGACTCGCTACGCCGGGTGCAGGGACACGACATTCTCGACCGCATCGAGGACGAAGTCGACCGACGCCGCGTCCGACACATCCTGACCGAGAACCAGCGCGTGCTCGACAGTGCACAAGCGATGGTGGACGGCGACTTTCGACGTCTCGGCGCGCTGATGGCACAGTCTCACGCGTCGATGCGCGACGACTTCGAGATCACTACCCCGCACATCGACCTCATCGTGGACTCGCTTCTCCGCCACGGCGCCCTCGGTGCCAGGATGACCGGCGGTGGTTTCGGTGGCTGCGTGATCTCGTTGGTACCGGCGGACGAAGTCGACACCATGTCCGCGGCCGTCACCGAGGACATCGCCGCCGGAGGGTTCCCCGCGCCGACGATATTCACCGCCCGAGCGGCTGCGGGCGCGCAGGTCTGCACTGACCCTTGGTCTCCTAGCGCACGAACGAAGACCGGTTGCTAGAGGTCCAGTACGATCCGGCCGCCGGTGGCGCGGGAGACGCAGATGAGCATGTCGGTGTGTTGTTCTTCGGGGGTCAGTCGGGT
>NZ_LVCV01000416.1 GCF_001647195.1 Rhodococcus sp. EPR-157
GGTGTTTCGCACTGCCGAGATCATCGGCGGTGGCCCGCAGCAGTAGACGGCTCCGTCGGTGAGTTGGGTGAGTAGGTCCGGCCCGGTCGGGACGCCGTCCACGTCGTCGGTCCAGATACAGACTCGGGTGCTGTCCCACCCTTCGACTTCCGCGAGAAAGGGCATCGAGTTCCGAGAACGTCCGCAGTAGGTGAGATGCCAGTCCATACCCGCGGCCCGCGCGGCGCGCACCATCGGCGAGATAGCCGTGATCCCGATACCGCCGGCGATGAACAGCGCCTTGCCGCGGGGGATGAACGGGAACCCGTTGCGCGGACCTCTGACCGTAACCCGTGAACCGACTTCGAGGTCGTGCATCTCCTGTGATCCGCCACCGCCGTCGGGGATCAGGCGTACCGCGACGGTGTAGTCGGAACGGTCGGCAGGGTCACCGCACAGCGAATACTGTCGCCGTCGCCCGGACGGGAGATGCACATCGAGGTGCATTCCGGGTGCCCACGCCGGGAGGTCTGTGCCCTGCGGTGAGGAGAACGTCAGACGCACGACCTGCTCGTCGACGCAGAGCACCTCGCGTCGCGCGAGCGTCAACGACACCGAACGAACCACTGCCGGTGCGGCGTACGCATCGTCGTAGTGACCACCGTCGAGGAGGGCGAACCATTTGTCCAAAGTGTCGGTGACCAACGAGACCGTCTGATCGGGTATCGCCCGCCCGTACAGATCCGGCGGGATCGTCCTCCCCTGCCGAAAAGACTCGACGGTCTCGCTCACGAGCGCCCACCTACGCCGCAGGCCCCTCATCGGGCGGCGGCGCGGGCGGCCGGTGACGACGCCAAATACTGGACCGCCTGCTCGGTGCTACCTTCCCGCTCAGGGTGGTACCCGGACTTGAAATACCGCAGCGACGCAGCCGCGATCATCGCCGGAGACGGGAACAGTCCCCGCCGTGCGACATCGCGGTACGCCCGCAAGGTCGGCCGGCGTTTACGCCGCGGCAGATGCGCCAACGTCGGATCCTGCTCCATCAGAAACCGCACCCCGCGGGTCCAGAACCACACCAGGGCCGGGGCGATCGCGAGATAGGTGCGCAGTCGCCGAGCCGGGCGAACATCGAAGTACTGCATCACCTCGAACGCAACGGACCGGTGCTCGACTTCCTCGGCCCCGTGCCAACGCAACAGATCGAGCATCGTGGCATCGAAATCGACCTCGTCGAGTGCGCGGGCATTGAGGACCCAGTCACCGAGAAACGCCGTCAGATGTTCCACCGC
>NZ_LVCV01000417.1 GCF_001647195.1 Rhodococcus sp. EPR-157
AACCCGATCACCAGGTCCGCTGGAATGAACCGAATGATCGTCGAATTCTCGTGCCAATGTGATCGTCCCCCCCGGGATCCGTGTGCAAAGAACTGTCGAACACAGCTGAAATGATTTGCCGCGGTTAGGTTTTCCTACTCAGCCGCCGTGCGGTCGGCTCGGTAGTCCATAGGCTTTGGCCGTGAACTTCTCCATGACTGTGCGCGGCAGCACTCGCCGCGCGAAGAACGCCAGTGGCGCATTGCTCCCCACCGCGTAAAGAGGGCGCGTGTGTGCGTCTTCGATGGCCTCCAATACGGTCTTGGCGACCTTCTCCGCTGAGATACCTTGTGCCTCTTTAGCATCGAGCTTCGCGATCACAGTGGTGAAGTCGCGATGCTACGGCGAATGCGGGCCGCAGTACTTGGTGCGCCGTGCGGAGAGTCCGGTATCGATCGATCCGGGCTCGACGGTAGTGATGTCGATGCCGAATGGCTTCAGCTCGTACCGCGCTGCCGTCGAGAATCCGTTCAGCGCGGCCTTGGTCGCGGCATAGGACGAGCGGTACGCAAGTGGAAAGCTCGCCAGCATCGAACCGACGTTGACGATCGTGCCGCGGCGACGCTCTCGCATTCCGGGCAGGACGCATTGGATGAGTTCGATCGCGCCGAAGACGTTGAGCTGGAACAGCCGGTTCACCGCGTCCATCGGCAGCTCTTCGAGCGGGCCGCACTGGCTCTCGCCGGCGTTGTTGACGAGGACGTCGACGTCGATGTCGCGCAGACCGTCGGCGAATGTGCGTATGGACGCCGAGTCGGTCAGATCCAGGTCGCGGTACTCGACGCCCGGCACCGGGTCCGAGATCGACGATGCATCTCTACTGGTACCGATTACGTGGAATTGCTGTGAGTGCAGCAACTCTGCGACGGCACGTCCGATGCCCGAGGTTGCTCCGGTGACGATGGCGGTTGTCATGCGTGCCTCTTGGTTCTGGTTCTGGTTCTGGGTCTGCTGGTGACGGCGGGCGCCGCGTCGACATCTCTCGTGCGCTCGGCGGGTGGTGGATCTGCGTGCTGGCGAAAAGCAGTGGTGGGCACCTTGGTGTGCAGTGCGGGGACAGAGCGTCCCGACGCCATCACGGTCCGGTCCGGGCGGACGATGGCCGCGATCGCGTGGCCGCGGCGCAACCAGACACCGAGGTCCGATGACGCGGGCACTTCGATGGGCACCGCACCTCGGCGCGTGACCTCTCGGCGCTGGCCGACAGTAAGGGGCGTCGAGGTAACGAACAAGAACTGTCCCGGGGCGACGCGGTCGAGTCGTTCGCCGTTGTCCAACACACTGTTCGGGCAGAGGGAGCCGGGCAGGCCCATCACCGACACCGGTGAACGCAGAACATACTCGGATCGAGGAAGTCGAGGGGTGGTGCTGTCGGTTGCTTTCGTGCCGATGACCGGGACGTAGCCGAGCAGGGGCGCAATGTTCTTTCGGACAGCGCTGGTCACCCGGCTGCCTCCGGTCATGGCCCACCCGATCTGCACAGCCAGCTTGATCATCGCCGTCGCATGCGCTTTCCGCTCGGTCTGGTAGCTGTCGAGCGCCGTTTCGGGCAAGGAACCTCCGAGGACGCCGGCCAGCTTCCAGATCAGATTGCGCGCGTCGCGAAGCCCCGCTCCCATGCCCTGACCGATGAACGGCGGGGTCAGATGCGCGGCGTCGCCGAGCAGAAACACCCTGCGGTCACGCCAGCGATCGACTACTTGCGCCCGAAATGTGTACTCGGCGCAGCGAATCAACTTCAGGTCGTCCCGGGCGACGTCGCCGAGCCACGGGGCGATCAGCGGTCGAATCGCGTCGAGGTCTGCGAAGGAGTCCAGGTCCTCGTTGTCATGCATCCGGAACTCCCATCGATACCGGGAACTACCGATGCGCATGTATGTCGCAGCTCGTTCGCCGTCGCACACCTGGTGTACGCCCTCCCACTGCTGCAGGTCGGCGTCGGTGGAGATGTCGACGACCAGCCAGCGCTGCGCGAACCCGAGGTCCTCCATCTTCGAACCGATAGAGCTGCGAACCACGCTGTTGGCTCCGTCGCACCCGAGGACGAAGTCGGCGGTCACCCAATGACGAGCCCCGTCCGCCGTATCGGTGAACAGCACTTTGACGCTGTCGTTCTGGTTCTGGACGTCGATGATTTCGCATCCACCGCGCGTCTGAACGGTGTCGAAGCGCGGCAGGTGCGATCGCATGAGGATTTCGAGATCTGGTTGATCGAACATGTTGGCCTGGGGGAATCCGTTCGGCCGAATGTCCGGGTCCCGCTCGAATTCGGCGAGCGTGCGAATTTGTTTGTCGCACAGTCGTAGACCGCGTCCTGGGCGAGAAATGGCCGCGAACTCCTCGGCCAGTCCGAGGTCCGAGATGATGCGGTAGACCTCGTCGTCGAGATGGACCGCCCGCGGCTGCGGGTAGACGTCGTCCCACCGGTCCAACACGAGACAGGAAATCCCGTAGGAGCCCAGTAGCAGTGCTGCGGTCATGCCGGTAGGCCCGGACCCGACGATCACCACCGGGAAGTGATCGCCATCGCGCATGTCCGGCCTACCTGTGGGCGCACCGGATTCGGTGCGGTTCATCGGTAGGTGACCGCCGTCCGCTGAACCCCCAGATCGAGGGCGCCGTCGGGTGTGGCACAGGTCAGCTCGAGGACATCACCGTCGTGCAGGTAGTTCGGGTTGGATGCCTGCTTCTTGAAGAAGATCTTCCACTTGACCGAGGGCGGGACCAGCGATCCGAGCAGTTCGATCGGCTTGGCCGGTGCTTTCAAAGCTGTGCCGCCGGGGGTCCCCGTCAGCAGGAGATCGCCGGCGTCCAGACGTTGGAATCCACTCAGAGCTTGAAGTGTCTCGACCGGCCGGTAGATCATGTCGGCAACCGTACTGTTCTGTCGTACTGCGCCATTGACTCTCAGAGTCAACTCGAGGTCTCCGAAACGATCGAACTCGCCCTCTTCCAGGAGCACCAGGAGCGGACCGACCGGGGTGAACGTGGGGTAGGACTTGCCCTCGTAGAACTGTGTCTTGGGCAGCTGCACGTCGCGCGCGGAGACATCGTTGGTGATGACCAGTCCGGCGACGTATTCGCCGATGTTGTTGGCGTTGATCCGTGTTCCCACCGGCACGGTCTTGCCGAACACGAGGCCGATCTCGATTTCGTAGTCGAGAAGCTGCACATGCTTTGGCTTGACGATGTCGTCGGTCGGTCCGCTGATAGATCCGGAGGTCTTGCGGAAGAAGGTCAGCGGGACAGTGGCGGGATTCATCCCCGAATCCTTGACGTGCGACACGAAATTGGTCATCTGTGCGACGACCCTGCACGGGGCGGTCACCGGTGAGAGTACGTCGAGGGTTTCTACTGCGACGGTCTCGGTGCTCGTGCGGGCCGCCTCGATCGCAGATCGATCCGCCAGGAGTTCGGCGGTAGTGGCGGCGTCGGTTTCGATGCGTGACGCCCCTGTCGGAGTATTCACCCACCATGCGTCGGCGGTACGTAGAACGGAGATGCTCATGAAGATGCCACTTTCATCAGGCCGCGAAGGCGTTCGGCGTCGAATTCGTTGTCATTGCGCAGTGAAGAGAGAATGGACCGAAGCTCTCGAAGAGATGCCCGGCTCGGAGCAACTCCAAGGAAGTCCTTGGACGCGGGAGGGCCCCACTGGGCCAGGCCCGACGCGGTCATCGGGGCCCATCCAGGCTCCAGAGAGCTGTCGAACATGTCCCCGTCGCTGAAATGTTCCACCAGAAAGCCGTCGGGGTCGCGCCAGTAGTCGAAGATCTGGCTGCCTTGGATGTGCCGGCCGATTCCCCACGAATGGCGGTATCCGCGTTCGGTCAAGTGTTCGCCGCCCGCGGCGATCGCATCGAGGTCCGACACTTGATAGGCGGAGTGCACGTACCGGTTCGACGGGCCGAGGGTCATGGCAAGTGTGTGGTGGTCCGTAGGGGTGTTGCCACGGTCGCACCGGATGAAGCTCATCACCGGTCCCCGCTCGCGCTGACCGTCGTAATAAAGGAAGTCGCTGACGATCAACCCCAGGTGACGTAAGTACCAGTCGAGGTTTTCGAGGTAGTCGGTTCGCTGGAGGACTACATGTCCCAGACGTTGAATGAGGGCCGGCTCGTGCGGCGGACGTTGTGTTGCATTCACCCGATGACGGGGCTCACCGAAGTTGTAGGTGTGCGTCCGTTGGCCGGGAAGATCCGCATGGACGTCGTATCCCGACACCACCTGGACGGGTTGGCCGCTCGGGTCGGTGAGCGTCACTCCAATGCCGCCCAGCGCGTCCGGAAGGCGGTGCACGCGACGTCCGGTGGCATCGGCGAGCTTCATCACGTCTGCGTCGGACGCCGCAGCGAACGCCGTGCCCACGAATCGTGTCCGCTTGCCGCGACGGATGATGACGGACGGCCCGCCGGCCTGGGTCCCACGAAGGTGGATCTCCTCGGAGGTGCGCAACGTCACCGAAAAGCCGAAAGCCAGTGCAAACGCTTCCGCCTTGACCAAATCAGGCTTGGTGAATTCCAGCCACGCGATGTCGTGAACCTTGATGATCGGGTCAGCCGCCCGCCCCGGGTGCTCCCCGGGAAGGGCTCCCTGATCCACATGCATGTTCTTGTGGCCATCCACGCCGTGTTCGTGCACTGATCCTCCTCGCTGGTGACACTATCGTCACCTATGAACACATCCTCAGTCAAGTAGATTGATAGAATCGTCAGCGGTGAGGATCAGTCAGGCTAGTGCGCGATGCCTGAGAGCTAACAGAGAAGCAGGGAAGATATGACCGAAAGCCCGAACCGACTCGAACGTCGTAAAGCGCGCACCCGAGCCGCTCTGGTGTCTTCCGCACAGGGGTTCATTGCCCGGGGCGAGTTGAATGTGCCGGTATTGGAGATCACTCAGGCCGCCGACGTCGGAATGGGTTCTTTCTACAACCACTTCGACAGCAAGGAACAACTGTTCCAGGCTGCAGTGGACGGTGCGCTCGAATTGTTGGGCGACTACCTCGACTCGCTGACCGAAGGTTCAGTAGACCCTGCGGAGGCGTTCACCAGGTCTTTTCGGATTACCGGTCGATTGTTCAGGATGCAGCCGGAGCTGAGTCGAGTACTGATTCACTCCGGTCCGGCGCTGATCACCTCGGAGCACGGGCTCGGGCCTCGGGCGGCCCGAGATATCCACGCAGCAACTGCCGCAGGGCATTTCGTCGTCCCCGACCCGGAACTGGCATTGTCGTTGGTGGCCGGGGCGCTCCTCGGACTCGGGCAGTTGCTGCTCGCGCAACCGACCCGTGACGACCATGAGGCGGTGGACCGAATGACGTTCAGCGTTCTTCTTGCCCTCGGTGTGTCCACTGCCGACGCCCGCGAATTGTGCAGCCGCCCCATACCTTCCATGAGCGAGGTTCCCACGGTGGGGGAGCACTAGTAGTTGCGTACCGAAGGCTCAGCGCGCGCTCTCCAGTTCCGCGTAGACGACGATGTTGTCGTCGTAACTTGCCGCGCTGTCGTCGAATGTTCCACCGCAGGTGATCAATCGCAATCCTGCGAATCCGATGTCGCC
>NZ_LVCV01000418.1 GCF_001647195.1 Rhodococcus sp. EPR-157
CGGTGATCGTGTCACCCGCGGTCAATTCACGAAGCCGAAAGAAGATTCCGGGACTGCCGTTCATGTCGACGTGCCCGGCGATGATCGACGGTCCGAGCTCACCGGGCGTGGGCGAGCCGGTGTACCAACCTCCAGGAAAGCCGCCGGAGGGCACCTCCATGGTGCCGTCCGATCGCAGGCCAAGCCCGATCAAGTCGGAGTCGACCTCGATCGCGGGAATTGCGATTCGGACCGGGACCGATCGGCCGACCGGTGCACTGCCGGCATCGGCGGCAGGCGCGGCCATCAACTCGGCGGATGCATTGCCCGCTGAGCCGGAGAGTGACGCCGTCGATTGGGGATTGGATTGTGCCTCGGTGTCGATCGGCGTCGAACACCCAGCGAGAATGGCCATCACGAGCATGGTTATGGCGAGCAGCCCGCCCGCCGCCGCGAACCGAAATCGGCTCGCGGCGGCGGGATGTGCGCGAAACGCTGTGGCGCCTGAGAATCCGGTGATTTTCATGGCCGTGGTCAGCGTCGACGGAGGCGAAGGAGGAGACCCGCTCCGGCAATCGACAACAATGCCAGTCCTGGCACCACCGTCATCGGACGTGTGTCCGAGATGCTTTGTGCCACTGTGCTTCCGTCACCGGTATCGACACCACCGTTGGGGATCTGAGTGATCTGACCACCGGGGTTGTTCGTCCCTGGGCCACCGGGGGCTTCCGGGGTGTTGGGGGCACCGGGTGTGTTGGGTGTATTCGGCACGTTCGGTGTGTTGGGTGTGTTCGGAACGTTAGGCACGTTGGGAACATTCGGCACATTAGGCACGTTGGGAACATTCGGCACGTTCGGCACGTTGGGAACGTTCGGCACGTTGGGAACGTTCGGAACTGTGGGAATGCCGGGGATGCTCGGAATCGTGATGACCGGCGGTACACCGGGGATGGTCGGTACTCCCGGAATGGTCGGGATGGTGATGACTGGCGGTATGACGATTGGCGGAATCGGGCCCGAACCTGTGGTTGTAGTAGCGCCCGGTGGTGTTGTGGTTGTGGGCGCGGTGGTCGTGGGTTCGGTGGTTGTGGGCGCGGTGGTCGTCGTGGTGGGCGCGGTGGTGGTGGTTGGTTCAGTGGTAGTGGGTTCAGTGGTAGTGGGTTCGGTGGTTGTGGGTTCAGCGGTGGTGGTT
>NZ_LVCV01000419.1 GCF_001647195.1 Rhodococcus sp. EPR-157
CCCGAACGACGTCCACTACACTTACCGGCAGCACGTCAACGCGGCCTGAAATTAACCATCTCCAGTGTCCGAAATCCCCGCGGCAGATCAAACCAACGGGTGAACGTCAAGGTGAGATTCCAGCCGAAGGCTAAGAAAGCGTATAACCGCTGCCTCCAAGCAATCACTGACGAGGGTAAGTCCTCGGCGAACAAAAAGTGGCGAGAAATCTTCGGAACATCAGTGCCACTTGAGACCGTTGTCAAATCAGCACGCTCTTTCGACAACACCGAAGAGTTCGTCGAGCACAAGTACCCGATTGACATTCGATACACGCTCACGATCGACTGCACGGTCACCCAAAACGGCTGGCGTCCAGCATCTCTTCGAGAGTTGCTTCGGGCCAAGACTCTGCTGCTACCCAACAAGGGACTGGACTTTACCATCACTGGGTGCGATGTCCCGGGTCCGTATGACGTCCGTTGGAAGGTGCTCAACCAAGGCGACGAAGCCGAGCGTCGGAACAAGATTCGCGGGCAGATCGTCGAGCCCAACCGCGTGAACGGCAGACACGAAAGCACCTCGTTCCGCGGTAAGCACCTGGTCGAGTGCTATGCCATTCAGGACGGCATCGTAGTTGCACGGGACCGCATCGATGTGCCGATCAGCGCGACAGCCGGGAATGCGATCTAGCCGGCACCAATCGAATGTGAAGGCACTCGCGGCACCCGCCCGGCACCGTCGCTCACAGATGTTGAGTTCTGCTGTCGCGGACGACCCGGAACTCGCCGCCGAGATCTCGCACCAGTGCCGCATCCGCGTGGAGGAACAGGGCTGATGGATGCGTGGCGCGCGCCGGCCGGGGCAAAATTCGCGTTGGTCTTGCAACTCGGCCAGTCTAGTTCTGCACGGTCATCATTAGAAATCCTGGTCGGCGGGCGGACAAGGGCCCCCTGCCTCGGGATGGATCGGACAGACAGTCACGGGCAAGCCGAAGTTGTCTTCAGTATTCACGGACGTCGGGTCGCCGTTGCCGTCGATCGTTACTATGCTGGCTGTGCCACCGATGCTCGAAGCACCGACCAGGCGTCTGATTTCGTTGTAAGACTCTATCGCCGTTGCCAATTCAGACACGGTGATGTCAGGTCTATCGGTATCGATGCCCAGTTGGCAACTCCGCAGATCTTCTTCGTCCAGCCATCGCAATGTGGCGCTGTCGGCCGCCTCAGAATATGCGGTCCTGAGCAGGCCCCAAACTATGTCCGCAGTGGCGGCGACATCAACCAGTGGTTCGCTGTTCGCTGCGTCGACGCGCTGTTTAGTCGTGGAGACCACAGGTTTATCGAAGCGATGCCCCGATAACAGCTCTCCTTTCAACAGGAAGTCCTGATGGAGGGGCTGGCAGTCAGCAACGGGCTCGAACTTGTTTGAGATGGTCGCGTTGACAACCTCACCTGCGTTAGATCCGAATGGGACACACAGCCAAGACAGTTCAGCCTCACGAGTCGGCTTACAACGGCAGCCTGTCGGAAATTTCGAGGGAAATGTAGACACTGAAAGCCCGTCGCCGGGCGAGCACAAACACCCTCCCTCTCCCGACTCTATCCACGCGTACATTGGATCTATCTCGTCGCAGTTTCCGCAGTCGAAATTTTGTCCACACACATAGCAATATTCAGTAGGGAAGACACACTCAAGATGCCGTGAAGCACAGTCGCACTTCTGTTGCCTGTTGTACTCCCTGAGTTTGTCGATGATGTGCGCGATGAAACGCGCGGGAGTCGTAATACTCCCGCCAAATTGATCTACGATCCTCTCCTCGATTTTGCTGATCGGGTCGCCACCGATCCGGGCCCGGCCACTGGAGGCAGTGACGTAACCACCCTCCCCGATGTGATACCAACGGATCTTTTTGGCGATGTCCGTCTCGATGTGCTTCGGCAAGTTGGGCGAACACGTGCGGCCGTCGGATGCAATGACGTAGCCACTAGTTGCGCGGGCGAACAGGATCACGGTCATGCCTCTTATTAGACCGGACAACGCCGGACTCAGACGTCGAGATCGGTACCTCCTGCCAGGATTGACCTTAACGGTCTGGTCTACGTTGCCGCGACACCCGATCTCGACACCCGTCCCTTGGTCAACGGCCGAACCCGCCTCCGAACGTAGCAATGGAGGGTTACCGTCCGACGGTCTGAACATGGCCGTCTCCACTGCTGCACCCAGGGCAGGAGCAGTGGCAATACGACGAGTCTTGACATGCGGGGTTACCGGTAAACCACTGTGTATTGCATCAGATGAATCAGGGACCGGCCGCGCACCCTCTGTCGTATCTATCTCAACCCCATGTCCACCAAGGGGTTCCGTCAAGATCTGAGCCATCCTACCGTCTCAACCGACACTTCTCCAATCGACGGTGCGATACGTGATTTCACCACACCCGCCAAAAGCTAGGGCCACCGATGATGACAGCTACGGTGATTTCGGTGCCACACGCAACTCACGCCGATTCGACCCTGACGACGCCGTTGCCGTCGTCATCTATTGACCATACCCAGTCGTCCGTCTCAGCGGAGCACAGCCCAGGCGGGCCATTTCGTCAGCAATCGGCTTGCAGGCTCGGAGGGTGCAGCGTGCAATCTCGAAGATCATGGCAGCGGGCATTGTGCGACCACACCACGTTGCCCCGCCAGTCTCCATGTACTGGCGCAGTTCCTCTGCGTGCTTGTCGCGGTTCGGCTTTCCGTCGTTGTGCACACCGCCAAGGGAGTTGGCCGCGACTCGCAACATGCTCTCAACGGAGTAATCGAAGTCGTTCAGCACGAAGCCGACGTTGGCCTTGAGGAATTCTTGACGCGACAGCTCTACTACCTGGTCACCCGGATTACCGGTGTCGCTGAGTTGGCCGGTCATGAGATCAAAGCGCAGGGCGACGGCGGTATCCACACGCTTGATTTCTGGACGCGTCTCGTGGAGCTTCGCCCACGCTTCGTCCATCTGCTTCTTGAGCTCGGCCGGGATCGGAGTCGGTCCGGGTTTGACGACCCGGAACTTCGGCGCGAGGGATGTGGCGGCGCTCGCAGTGTCTAGAAGAGGCGGCCTATCCAGCAGTATTGGCCGCAGCAGAGCGGAAACCTTCAACAGGTCGTATTCGCTGGGATTGGTCCTCAGCTTCTGATCCATGTCGATGAGGGTGTGGACGAAGAGGTCTTCAACCTTCACTACCTAGTCTCCCTGATACTCCACCGAATGATCGACTTCAAGCGAAGAAGACCAGAATACTCCGAAGTTACACCCTTGTCATTTCTGGGCCTGCCTTGCCGCAACTACGCGGCTTCACGTCCGGTGGAGGTGTGCTTCGTTGTGGACCCAGGAGACTATGCAGCAATCGAATGTGCAGGGTTACCAGTACATTGATCAGGAGCCTTCCGACACATTTCATACCGGATGATTGTCCCGGCGCACGCCGCAGACGTTGGTGCTGCAGGCAACGATTCGAACACCACGGCGCCTGTGGAGCGATGACCGGCCGCCATGATGTCCCATCGTCCGTCTCCACCAATGCGTTCGCGGAGGCAGCTCAGGTTTTGCAGGACCACGTCGAAGTCCTGCTCGACCGGCGCCCGATCGAATTCTCGGCGTTCCGCAGCCCGGGTGATGACAGAGTGGCGACCGCCATCGTAGTCGGCGAAGACCTGCACCCGGCGTATCCTCTGCCGGATGTTCAGGTTGTCGAGGCGGTGCAGGGTGATGTCGCCGCACTGCTGATCTAACGTTCACTGCGTCGGCATGCGCCGGCAAACCCGAGCAGCAGCGTCGCGGCGTCGCGGCGTTCGAGGACGTCGGCCGCCCCAGCACCGGTTGCGAGCGGTCTCGATGAGGATCTTGATGTCTCGACCAATAGGGTGCTTGCCGGTCCGGTGCCGGTCTCCCGCGGTCGCGCATTGACGGGGACAGAGTCGGCGGTTCGTGCTGCAGCGAGCCCATCGGGCGAACCAAAGTGCCGGCGAGTCCACGCACGTCGGCCTACGTCCATCTGGATGCGCATGAGACAGTTGTGACAGCGTTGTGACACCGAGCGCCAAAGCAAACGAGCCTCGAGCCCCTGAACTGCGGAAATACAAATCCTAGCCCGTAGACTGGCGAACTCCGCGGATCTGAAATCCGCTGCCTCAGTGGTCCACTCAGATCCGTGGTTGGCCGCTGAAGTCCACGATACCACCCGAAAACCGCTGTCCTGGTCCAAGATTCTGGATCCATATGGACTTCCGTGCCCCCAGTCGGACTCGAACCGACACTGTGCGAATTTTAAGTCCCTGAGACTGGATTCACCCAAACTTCGGTGGACTCGATATTTGTTTATTTGCAACGGTTTTCGCACATACCCGTCCAGGCCAGTCCATGTCCGAACGTACCGACTTGTGACACTTGTCCGTGGCCATGAAAAAGTACCCACTGGTGGCCAGGTCGAGGTCCCCACTGGTGGCCAGGTCGAGGTCCCCACTGGTGGCCAACTAAAAGTCCCCACCCCGTGTTCGTCGTGTCGATCAGGAACTTCTGGCCCGAGCGGTGACGGTGAAGGTGCCAACCACACACCGCACCACCCGGGGAGTTCCATTGAAGTCTGCGAGGGACCGTATGGACATCATTTCCACCTACAACCAAGTCGGGTCGTACCGAGCAGCCGCCGAGCTGTGCGGCACCACCCACAAGACCGTCAGACGCACCGTGGAACGATTTGAAGCAGAACAAGCAGGCCACAGCCCTGCTGCCCGCGTCGAACGTGAACGCAACTACGACGCGGTCGCACAGTTGGTCACCGAACGCGTCGAGAAATCCCAAGGCCGGATCTCCGCGAAACGGATCCTGCCGATTGCCCGCACCGCCGGCTACAACGGGTCGGACCGCAACTTCCGCCGCCTGGTCGCCGAGGAGAAAGCGAAGTG
The DNA here is from genome assembly GCF_001647195.1 of Rhodococcus sp. EPR-157. Taxonomy (GTDB): domain Bacteria; phylum Actinomycetota; class Actinomycetes; order Mycobacteriales; family Mycobacteriaceae; genus Rhodococcoides. Next base: position 4,926 of record NZ_LVCV01000419.1, read on the forward strand.
GCGAGCCGAGCACCACCGCGGTCGCCGACCAGCAGTGTGGGCTCCGGGTGATTACCTGGTCATCGACTGGGCCGTCATCGGCGGTCTGCATCTGTTCGGCGCTGTCATGGCCTACTCGAGGTGGCGGTTCGTCGCGTTCGCCGCCGACGAGAAAGCAACCACCACAATGGGGTTGATCGCCGAAGCGCTCGCCGCGGTCGGCGGTGTCCCGGCGAAAGTACTCGCCGACCGAATGGCATGCCTCAAAGGCGGTGTCGTCGCGAACGTCGTCATCCCAACCCCCGAGTATGTTCGGTTCGCCACCCATTACGGGTTCGCACCGGACTTCTGCCACGCCAACGACCCGCAATCGAAAGGCGTCGTGGAAAACTCGTCGGCTACGCCCAACGCGACCTCGCCGTCCCGTTGTTCACCGAGGCAAGAATTGCGGGCGACACCGTCGATGTCCACGCTGCGAATGCGGCCGCGAAGATCTGGTGCGCAGAAGTCAACGCACGGGTGCATTCGGAAACCTGCGCGGTCCCCGACGAACGACTCGAATCGGAGCGAGAACTGCTGTCCACGTTGCCCTCTCTGCGGATGGAGATCGGGCCACCACCGGTCACCCGTAAGGTCGACCGCCTCTCGTGTGTCCGGTTCGCCTCGGCCCGCTACTCGGTTCCGGTGAAGTTCATCGGCCGCGCCGTGACGCTCACACAGGTCGACGGCCGGCTCGTGATCGTCGATCCCACCACCGGCGAGCTCCTGGCCGAGCATGATCTCGCACAGCCGGGAACAGCATCGGTCTTCGACGAGCACTACGACGGCGCCCGGCCCCTACCGAAGGAGCAGGTAGACCATATAAATGGAGATCGACTAGACAACCGGCGTACCAACCTACGTATTGCTACACACGGACAGAACTCGTTCAATGCAAAGCGCATAAGTACTTTTGGTTACACCGGAGTCAGTAGGAACCACGCCCGATTGTCAGCCGTGATTGCAGCCAAAACCGACAAGCTCTACATAGGAACATTCGACACACCTGATGAAGCTGCATGGATGCGCGACCAGTGGGCGATAGAACTTCACGGTGACTTCGCCCGTTTGAACTTTGAATACGTCGATTTACCAGATGCCGTAAAATTAGGGGTTCCGTCGCAACTCTTACGTAAGGTTCATCATGCCTAAACAATGGCTACCCCCGCAGATTAAACGGGTCGAACTATCGACGCGCACCAATGGTCGTCCGAACGTCCGCTATCAACTGACGTGCGATACCGGCGAAGTAAATGGTAAACGAAAACAGTTCAGGAAGCGCTATAAAAGCGAAGCTGATGCACGACAGAAGTTGTCGCAGATACAGGCCGCAATCGCGGCAGACGCCTACGTACATGTTGGTAGACTAACTGTCCGTGAAGCCTGCAATCAGTGGATCGACTCAAAGCACAATCTCAAGCCAACATCGATCAACGGGCACAAGTCGAAGCTATCCCCCGTGTGCGCTGTGCTCGGTGACATCGAAGTACAAAAACTGACTAAGGCTGACATAGACCGTCTGGTCAAACGCTTGCGGGCTGGCGAACAAGCCGGCTACAAGAAGTGGTCGCCACGATCGGTCAACTACATGTTGAGCATCTTCACGGCGGTAGTCGAGAGCCAACAAAGACAGGGTCATGTCGAGCGCAACGTCGCACGGCTAGTCGAACATCTACCTAGCGAAAAAGCAGAGATGAAAATCCTCAGCGAAGAGGACATGTTCAAGATCCTGGATCATCCCGGTAGAGATCGTCACCTATGGGCGCTTGCGCTGTACGGCTTACGTCGTGGTGAGATCGCGGCGCTTAGGTGGGAACACGTCAACTTTGAAACGAAGACTGTGAGGGTCACAGAGAACAGGGTCGTGTCAGGCCGTGTGATCACCACAGGCACACCAAAGTCGCGTCGAAGCAGACGAATCCTCCCTATGCCCGACGAGGTCTTAGACGCGCTCAGGGAAGCTCACGCGTTGCAACTACAGGAACGGTTCGCCAGCGCCTCGTATGCGGACAGTGACTACATCGCTTGTGACAGCGATGGGCGTCCCTATCACCCTAATCTGCTGACTTTCAGATGGCGAAAGCTGCTGCGTGAGTTGAGTATTGATCGGGTTCGCTTGCATGACGCGCGTCATTCGTGCGGCAGTCTCATGCACATGAGGAACGTACCCACCGTGGTGATCGCCGCCTGGTTGGGTCACTCGTCAGCCGCCTTCACTATGGCCACGTACATCCACAGCCAGGACGATGCTCTACTGGTTGCGTCAACGAGTTATCAGCGAGGTGTGACAATTCCTGTGACAACTTCAGTCGGTGACAACGTTCCGAAGGACAAATAACCCCTCTGACCTGGTGCCCCCAGTCGGACTCGAACCGACACTGTGCGGATTTTAAGTCCGCTGCCTCTGCCAATTGGGCTATAGGGGCCACCACTGGAGCTGGGCTCCGGCGGTGACGATCATATCGGTCTCCTACTGCCCAGGGATCACCGGCGGCACGAACTCGAAGGTCATGCCGAGCAGCCAGACGAGCAGCAGAACCACCGGGAAGTGGAAGATGAACTGCAGGAACGTGAATCCGATGAGATCACGGGCTCGCAGACCCAGCACCGCCAGCAGCGGAAGCATGAAGAACGGGTTGATCAGGTTCGGCAGAGCTTCGGCGACGTTGTAGATCTGGACGGTCCAGCCGAGGTTCATCTGCACATCCGTCGCCGACTGCATGACGTACGGCGCCTCGACGAGCCACTTGCCGCCGCCGGAAGGCACGAACAGCCCCAGAATCACGGTGTAGACGGCGATGACCACGGCGAATCCCCCGCCGCTGCTGATGTCGGTGAAGAAGTTCGCCAGATGCTCGGAGATCGTGACGCCTCCCCTACCTTCCGCCTTGGTCAGGATGGCGGCCATCGACGCATACAACGGAAACTGCACCAGAATGCCCGCGGTCGCCGGAACAGCCCTGGTGACCGCATCCAGGAATCGCCTCGGCGTTCCGTGCAGCACCAGACCCAGCATGAGGAACACCAGCAGGTAGCCGTTCAGGGAACTGACCACGGACAGCACCGACAACGTCAACAGTTGCGAGACAAGCCAACCCAGCGTCATCGCACCGACGAGCAGCGGCAGGATTCGGCTGTACTCCAACCATTCGCCTGGCCTCGTACGAGGAGCCGGCGCCTTGATGGTGTCGTCGAGATCGACCTCCATACTTTCCGCGGTCTTGATCGCTGCACCCTTGGGCGCCGACAGGTGCGCGATGACGACGGTGATCACGGTGATGATCAGGCACGTCACCAACGACTGCCACGTGAAGATGGTCTTGCCGAAATCGAGTACCCCGGTGACCGACAGCAAGGTCGGAGGCAACGACGCGGCAGTCGCCTGCAACTGCGCTGCGGACGAGGACATTCCGAGCGCCCACACCGCACCGAGACCCATGAACGCGGCCGCACCCAGCGCGCGGTAGTCGACCCGAAGATCGTCACGACGCGCAATCGCACGAGCAAGAAGACCACTGAAGACGAGGCTCAGTCCCCAGTTCAGAAACGACACCGAACACGACAGCAGCGCCACGAAACTCACGGCACTGCTGGGACTCTTGGGTATCAAAGCCAGGCGGGTGATCAGCCGAGCGACGGGCGGCGACGTCGCGACCACGTACCCGGTCAACACCACCATCGCCATCTGCAGCGTGAACGCCGTCAGATCCCAGAAGCCGTTGCCGAAGGCGTCCACCACGTTCTGCGGCGACGATCCGTTCGCGAACGCGGCGACCGCCACGACGATGACGCCTACCAGCGCGAAGATATAGGCGTCGGGAAACCACTTCTCGGTCGCTCGGGCCAGGGCTTGCGCAGCGCGCGCGAGTCCCTTTTCCGGTGGTGCCTGCGTATCACGTGTCGTCATCGGTGATCCTTACCTCGGCGAGAGTGCTGTGATGCCAGCCACAATCGTCAAGGCTTCACCGATAGACGCCGTGATGCAAGGCGCATCACCGCAGGCACGGCCTGCAGATCTGCAGGCCATTCGAATACGGCTACTTCACCGACAGGGCAATCCCGTCGAGAATGTCGTGCTCGCTGACCACCAGCGTGCTCACAGCACCGCGACGCTCGAACTCCTCTGCGAGCACACTGCACACGATCGATCCGCCACCGATGACGTCGACCCGTCCAGGATGCATGGGGCCCAACGCCGCTCGTTGTTCGCGCGTCATATGGACGAGCCTGTCGCAGACCTCGAACAGCTCACTGAACGGCACACGCGTCAGGTGCACTTTCTCGGCGTCGTACTCCTGCAGACCCGACGCGATCGCGGCAATCGTCGTCATGGTTCCGGCAACCCCGACCCAGCTCGACGCATCGCCGATCGGCACATCCTCGAACGCCTCGTACAGCTTTTCCCGCGCGTACGCTCTCGCTCCGGCGATCTCGTCGGCGGTGGGCGGATCACTGTGCAGGAATCGTTCGGTCAACCGGACGCAGCCGATGTTCGCCGAGAATGCGGCACGAACACCCTTCGCATCACCGAGCACCAGCTCGGTAGAACCGCCACCGAGGTCGACGACCACGAAAGGCGCACCAGCAGCATCGAGTTCGCCGACGGCACCCGCGAACGACAACCGTGCTTCCTCGTCGCCGGTGATGACCTCAGCCACCGAACCGGGCACGATGGGATCGAGGATGGCGCGCGTCATCGCGAAGAAATCCTCACGGTTCGACGCATCCCGCGTGGCGGACGTCGCGACCATCCGCAGCGCCGATGCACCACTCTCGCGGATCATGCCGGCGTATTCGTCGAGTGCCACGCGCGTGCGCTCGATCGCCTCGGGCGCAAAGGAACCCGTCGCATCCACACCCTGTCCGAGACGTACCACCCGCATCTCGCGAACGACGTCGGTGAGCACACCGTCCTTGATATCGGCGATCAACAGCCTGATCGAGTTGGTACCGCAATCGATGGCAGCTACCCGAGTCATGAAGTCTCTCCGCGTAGTTCAGCAATGGTGGGCCAGTCGGCCGGAATTGCAGTGCCGCGCAACGATGTTTCAGCGGCGAGCGCCACCGACTCGTCACCGAGCGGGTTGAGACCAGGTCCCTTGGCGAGTGAATGCGCGATGAGAACATGCAGGCACTTGACGCGATCAGGCATCCCGCCACCGGTGAAATCGGTGTCGAGGGACTCGATTTCGTTGCGTTCGGCGAGGTAGGACTCGTGGGCGCGGCGATAGCCGGCAGCCAACTCCGAATCGGTACCAAGACGCTCGGTCATCTCACGCATGACACCGGCGGATTCCTGACGGCTCGCCTCGGCCGTCAGCCGGGGATCCGTCAGATAGAACAGTGTCGGGAACGGAGTGCCGTCCGGCAGCTTGGGGGCGGTTTTCACGACGCCGGGGCGACCGTCCGGGGATCGATATGCAATCTCGAGCACGCCACGGGGTTCCCGTCCGAGCTGGGCCGCCACTGCATCGAGGTCTTCTTGCGAGACAGGCGAGCTCACCCGACCGGTCCTCCTTCTATTGCTGGCGCAGGAGCCGGAACGATGGCAGGCGGGGGTACCGCCTCCTCCGTAGCACTCTCCTGCGGTTGTACTGCTGATTCCCAGAGATCCCGATACCAGGGACCCTCTGACTTCTTGGCTGCTTCTATTTCCTCGTCTGTGGGCCCGACGTCTCCGGGGAGTTGCACCGTGTACGGCGTCTCACCTGGCATAACCCATCGCAGACGAGTACGCGCCTCGGCTGCGATGCGCGTCGGATCGTTGAGTTGGGTCTTCTCGAGTTCGAGAGCGGCGACCTCTTCTTGGAGGTCGTCATGCTCCGCGGCCACCTGTTCGAGCTCGGCACGCTGCGAGAAATACGTCCGCAGCGGCATCGCAAGCGTCAACGCCAGCGCGCACACCACGACAGCGAGGATGACCGCTCGTGCCGTCGACAGTCCGAAGAACGTCCGCTCGCCACCGCCCGAGGAGGCGCGAGCACTGACCCGCCGGGGCGCCGCGCGTCCAGCGACGACCGCGTCACGCGCCTGGTCCGACGGTTCGGGCGCCGGCTGACCGGAGCTGCGTTGGTCTCCCGACGCAGCTCCCGTCGACCGACTGCGAGATGACTTGCGGCCACGAGGCCCGGGATCACGTCCGTTCGGACTTGTCCCAGGTCGTCCTCGTCGTGCCGCCATGTCCCACCTTCACAGAAAGAGCTCGAAACTATCCCTCGTAATTGAACCGGGGGAAAGCCAGCTCGCCCGAGTAACGCGCCGCGTCACCGAGAGCTTCTTCGATTCTCAGCAACTGGTTGTACTTGGCGACGCGCTCGCTCCGAGCCGGGGCACCGGTCTTGATCTGTCCGCTGCCGACGGCAACTGCCAGGTCAGCGATGGTGGTGTCCTCGGTCTCGCCGGAACGGTGGCTCATCATCGTCTTGTAGCCGTTGCGATGCGCGAGCTCGACCGCGTCGAGGGTCTCGGTGAGCGTGCCGATCTGGTTGACCTTCACCAGCAGCGCATTGGCAGCACCCTTGACGATGCCGT
>NZ_LVCV01000420.1 GCF_001647195.1 Rhodococcus sp. EPR-157
TTGGACGAGGTACTCCCCCGTCTCCTCGTCGCGCATCAGCTGACCGCGAAGGAACCCCTTGCGGTCTTCGATCGAGGTGATGGGCGCGACGGTTCGTGCGGTCACGGTTCGGCGCATGGGCTGACGCCGCCCGAGCGCAATACGGATCAACGGACGAACCATGACCTCGAACACGACGAGTGCGCTGACCGGATTGGCCGGCAGGAGAAACGTAGGCACTTCGTCGCGGCCGAGCTGACCGAACCCCTGAACCGAACCGGGGTGCATGGCGACGCGCTCGACTTCGAGTTCGCCGAGGTCCGAGAGTGCTTCGCGCACACTGTCGGACGCCCCGCCGCCGACCGCGCCCGCGATGACGACGATCTCCGAACGGATCAGCTGACCTTCGACGACCTCGCGCAGACGCTTGGGATCGGTGCTGACTATTCCAACGCGGTTGACGTCCGCACCTGCGTCGCGAGCCGCGGCGGCCAGCGAATAGGAGTTGACGTCGTAGACCTGCCCTGGGCCGGGTGTGCGGTCGGTGTCGACCAGTTCCCCGCCGACGGAGATGACCGACAACCGTGGTCGCGGATGCACCAGCACCTTGTCGCGTCCGACCGCCGCCAGTAGGCCCACCTGCGCGGCTCCGATGATCGTTCCTGCGCGCACGGCGACATCGCCGGGTTGTACGTCGTCACCGATTTTGCGGACGTAGTCGCCCGACCGGACCGGACTGTGGACCTTGACACGGGCGCGTCCGCCGTCGGTGCGCTCCAGCGGTAGGACAGCGTCGGCGAGGGTCGGCAGCGGCGCGCCGGTGTCCACCCGCACGGCCTGCCTCGGCTGCAACCGAATGGGTTGACGCGAGCCAGCGCTGACCTCGCCGACGACGGGCAAGGTCAGTTCGATGCGCTCGTCGTCCTCGTTCCGCAGATCCGAGCCTGCATCGGCCACATCGACACTGCGTACCGCATAGCCGTCGATCGCCGCCTGGTCGAAACCGGGCAGGGGGCGTTCGGTGACGACCTCCTCGGCGCACAACAGACCCTGCGCTTCCGAGATCGCGACCCGAACAGGCCGTGGAGCGACTGCAGCGGCAGTCACCCTGCTCTGCTGATCCTCAACCGAGCGCATCTGGCCCTTCCTCGAAAATCTTCACTACTCGTACGTGGTGAGCTGCGGCGCCCAGTCGTCGCTCAGACGCTCGGTCAGCCACTCACGCAATGACGGACCGTAATCATCACGTTCGAGTGCAAAGTCAACCGCAGCGCGCAGGTATCCCCCGGGATTTCCGAGGTCGTGTCGGGGACCGCGATGTACGACGACGTGAACAGGGTGGCCCTCGGAGATGAGGAGGGCAATGGCGTCGGTGAGCTGAATCTCGCCGCCGGCGCCGGGCTTGGTGCGTCGCAGCGCATCGAAGATCGACCGGTCGAGGAGGTATCGCCCAGCGGCGGCGAACAATGACGGCGCGTCCTCACGCTTCGGCTTCTCGACCATGCCGGTGACCTTGAGGACGTTCGGGTTGACGGCGTCGGGGACTGTTTCCACCTCGAAGACGCCGTATGCGGAGACATTCTCCTCAGGCACCTCGAACGCGCACAGCACTGTTCCCCCGCGCTTGGCGCGGACCCTCGACATCACATCGAGTACACCGCGCGGCAGAACGAGGTCGTCAGGTAGCAGCACTGCGACACAACTCTCGTCGTCGTCGAGAACCTCTTCGGCGCACGCCACTGCGTGTCCCAACCCGAGCGGTTCCTGCTGGACGACGGACTGGACGTCGAGCAGCGCGGGAGCGACCCGGACCTTCTCGAGCATCTTGAGCTTCCCGCTCGCCTCGAGCTTGCTCTCGAGGACGAGGTCCTCGACGAAGTGCGCGACCACGCCGTCCTTGCCGGGCGAAGTCACGATAACGAGACGCTGTGCACCGGAGTCTGCCGCTTCTCCGGCTACCAGTTCGATCCCTGGCGTGTCGACTACCGGAAGCAGTTCTTTCGGGACAGTCTTGGTGGCCGGCAGAAAACGAGTTCCCATACCTGCCGCAGGAACGATGGCAGTCCGAAAGTGCCGAGTCGGCCCGGTCTGGGATTCTGTCGGCCCAGTCTGGGAGTCTGTCGGCTCTGTCGCGGCTTGTGTCATGCTGCCCACCCTATCCATGCTCGCTGCGGATCTACTCCGCGTGTAGTGACGATTCCCTATGATGCTTAAGCTCTTTTGCGTGACGCCCAGTGATTCCGTGACGCCGATCTCCAAGGAGGAGTGGCGTCGCCACGTGCTGACTCGGCGGCGTTCCATCGGCGCCGAGCAGCGGACCGAGGAATCGAAGAAACTCTGTCATGCTGCAGCGGAATCGGCGCGCGGAGCGACAGGGGTGGCGGCATACGTGCCGGTCGGGAGCGAGCCCGGTTCACTCGATCTGCTCGACGCTCTCCGCCGTGAATCCCCCGTGGTCCTGGTGCCGGTGGCTCGAGAACCAGGACCTTTGCACTGGGCAGAGTACACAGGCCGCACGACGCTGCGGGCCGCTCCCTACGGATTGTCGGAGCCCACCGGGCCGGTACTGGACCCGGCGTCGGTGAAGTCGTGTTCCCTCGTGTTCGTTCCCGCTCTCGCAGTGGATTTGCGGGGAATTCGACTGGGCCGGGGCGCCGGGTTCTACGACATGACGCTGGACCTCGTCGATTCGGGCGTACCGATCATTGCAATCGTGCGCGACGAGGAACTCGTCGAGAAACTTCCAGAGGAACCGCACGACCGACGGTCTTCGCATGCACTGACGCCGAACCGGGGCCTGGTCGCACTGAACAGGGAATAGCCTGCCGAATGGCTGCGTTGGCAGTCATGACTGTAGAGTGCTAATGCTCTCTCTCGTCAGAGACAGTGGAACAGCGCGGAGGAACATCGATGCCCACATATTCGTACGCATGCACCGAATGCGACAACAAGTTCGACATCGTGCAGTCGTTCAGCGACGACTCCTTGACCGTGTGCCCGCAGTGCACGGGCAAGCTTCGCAAGCTGTTCAATTCCGTCGGAATCGTGTTCAAGGGCACCGGATTCTACCGGACCGACAGCCGCAGCGGATCGAGCACGGTCAGTGAGAGCTCGGGCGATTCCAAGAGTGAGTCGACGCCGGCCAAGAAGGAGTCGACGACGACGGCCACGTCCTCGACCAGCGAGTCCTCCTCTTCCAGCTCGTCGACTTCGTCGGCGAAGGCCGCAGCATCCTCGTAGTGATTCTCCGGTAGTCCACAGGCCCAGGCGCTATCCACAGCCTGGGCCTGTTTTCATCGGTGGGTGAGGCGGCGGATCGCTAGCTTTGTCTCCCATGCCGCAGACATCCGATCGCCGGGGACACACCCGACTCGACGCCACCCTGCTGGACCGATTCACTTCTCCGCCGAGTTGGGCCAGAACAGTGCTGCTCCGCCGCATCGGAGCGGGTGCCCTCGCCGCGCTCGGGATCGTCGTCCTTGCCCGCGACGCTGTCGCCGAAGACCACGTCCGAATTGTCGTCGCGGCCCGCGACCTCACGCCGGGTGTTCGACTCGATACCGCCGATGTGGAGTACCGGAACTACGACCCGTCGACGGTTCCGGACGGGACGCTGAGCGAGTTCGAGAACGTACTGACACACACCGTCGCTGGGCCGGTGCGCGCCGGAGAACCGCTCACCGATGTACGGCTACTGTCCTCACGGCTCGCGGAATCGGTGATCTCCGAACCCGACGCTCGTGTCGTTCCCGTTCGACTCAGCGACGCAGGCGTGACGGAACTCCTCCGGTCGGGCGATACCGTCGACGTGCTGACCGTCGGAGAAGGTGACGACGATCGGGTTGCGCGTGTTCTGGCGACGAAGGCTGTGGTGGTACTCGTCTCTGCCGAAAGTGCACAGCAACGGAACGCCGATCGCGTAGTTCTGGTGGCCATGTCAGCCGAGGATGCGACGGCTGTTGCCGCCGCGTCTCTGGTCAGCGCGCTGACCGTGACATTCCGCTAGATGCCGGCAGCAAGCCCTGTGTCGTGCTGCTCGGTGGGAGTTTCGTCTTCCACCTGAATCACCGGAGTTTCCAGTCGGCCGACGAATGTCGCGAAGTTGGTGAACACCAGCGCGCCGATCGAATCGGTGAACACCACTCGCAGCCCGAAGATGTCCGCGTCATCGTCATCGACGTGCGACTCTATGAACACATCGCTGTGCAAGACGTCGTCGGATCGCATCGGACGATGCTCGACTACTCGTTGTTCGGACAGACGGAGCACGTAAGAGTCGTAATCTGCGAACACATCGCGGATCACGTGCAGCGCGGCCGAGGTACCGAGGTTGCGGTAGGCCTCGTCGCGGTGCGCGTAGTCCTCCACGTCGGCCTGGGTGGGAAACAGCATCAAGAGCACCGACCGATCGTGCTCGACCAACGGGTCGTGAAACACCGACAGGCGGTGCCGCTTACCCAGCGCGTTCTCGATCCAGTCGCGCGACGGCGCAGCATCTCCTGCTCTGTGACGGCCCATAAAGCCGATAGTATCGCGCCAGCTCACCCAGTACTAACTCTGTGAAGAATCACAGCAAATTTTTCCTACCCGCGGGTAGATCAGCCGATACTGAAGGGCTGTCCCCACAGTGTGACGGTCGAGGAGACTGCATCGTTCTCGATCGTGACGTTCACGTACGAGCGTGCTTCGGCGAATCCGGCGCAGCCCGACACACCGATCGTTTCGTCGGCGTAGGTGAATCCGCCGCCATTGCCCGAGAAGTCGAAGTCGTTCGAACTCTCGGTGGCAACCGTGACGTCGTCGATCTTTGCGTCGGTCTCGTCGGCGACGAGCTTGATGTCGTTCAGCTGCCCCGGCGCGAGATCGAGGTTGACGCCTGCGCCGATGTTGTATTCGTTGGGCTGCGTACGGGTGATTTCCAGGTCCAGAGTCCCGGGCGGAAGGCTGATGGTGTTGCCCTGTCCGAACGACCCTTCGACGCCACCGCTGATGCCGGCCGCGAAATCGACCTGGCAGCCGACAAGGAAGCCCGGTTCGATGGAACCGCCACCGGGATTGGAGGTCTCGACGGTGTAGTTGCCGGTGACCCAGACATTGCGCTGCGTCGGGGTTGCGCCCATGGACGGCGAGATCAAACCGCTCTGACCGAAGCCCTTGACCGTCACGGTCGTGCCGTCGACGAGCGTCTTGGAAATCTCGTTGTCCGCGAGTGGCACGAACGTATCTGCGCTCGCCGCTCCTGCCGACCAGAATCCGATCGCGATGGCACCTACCGCGCCGAGCGCGGCGATCCGAGCCGCAGCAGTCTTGTTGTTCGTCAACGTACTTGTTCCCCTCGTAAGGTCCTGCGAAGTCATGTGAGGTCGGCGCTGATTCAGCCGAGGCTGAACGGCTGGCCGTACAACGTGCCCTTGTAGCGGTAATCACCGGTGAGCTCGAGCGTCG
>NZ_LVCV01000421.1 GCF_001647195.1 Rhodococcus sp. EPR-157
GCGGGACGTCGAACGACACGCCGCCCTCGATCTTGTTGGTGGTCTCACCCTCGCCACCGATGAGGAACGGGATGGGGAACAACGTGATGATATTGGTGTTGCCGCCCTCGATGCCCGCGCCGAGGTCGATTCCGAAGCTCAGGTCGTCCATATCGAGTTGGCAGCCGACGAGGTAGCCGGTCTTGAGCGTTCCGGTGGCACCCTCGGGCACTTCGGACATCGCGGTGCCGGTGGCCCAGGCGTTGCGATTGAGCCCATTGAATGCGATCTGAGGGGCAACCTTGGCCGACTCGTCGAAGTGCGCGATCTTGTACGGACCGGCGACCTTCTCTCCATTGGCGAGCGGTACGAACGTTTCGGCATTGGCCGCTCCGGTGGACATCAACCCGACGGCGACCGACGCCACCGCACCGAGCACAGCGACTCGGCCGACTCTGCGCATCACGGAATAGCGAGACTTGTTCATGGTTCCCCTCGTAAAGCACTGAATTCAGGCTGCCTCGACATCACCACCG
>NZ_LVCV01000422.1 GCF_001647195.1 Rhodococcus sp. EPR-157
CACTTTCAACTGTCTCGCACCTCCCGCTGATGCGGACGCATCTCGACTAACCTGACCACTCAGCGCCACTCGAAGAGTCCGTTCGATCAGCTACGAGTTCATCAGGGAGGGCACATGCTCAAGGGATTCAAGGACTTCCTTCTCCGCGGAAACGTCGTCGACCTCGCCGTCGCCGTGGTGGTCGGCGCAGCGTTCACCGCAATCGTCACCGCCTTCACGACCAACGTCGTCAATCCGCTCGTGTCCGCAATCGGCGGCTCGAACGAGTACGGGTGGGGTTTCCAAGTAACTTCCAGCCCAGAGACTTTCATCAATGTCGGCGCCGTCGTCACCGCAATCATCAACTTCGTCATCATCGCGGCGGTGGTCTATTTCGTGCTGATCCTGCCGGTCAACACCGCCAAGAAGCGCTTCGTCAGTCAGCCCGACAAAGAGCTGAGCGACGTGGACGTTCTGGTACAGATTCGGGACATCCTGGCCGGCGGAACCGACGTCGGCCAGAAACTCTCGACGCCGTCCGACAGCACCGGCGGGAGCGGCGAAGCGATCGGGGATTCCGACGCCCCCAGCGGCGGGCTGCACAGCAAGCCCTGAGTTCTTCCCCAACGAAAAAGCCCGCCACTTCCGCTAGAACCGGAAATGGCGGGCTCTTTCGTTGCTAAAACATACTGCGAGTTTGTGCGCGAGATTTCGACAGCCATTCAGGATGTGCAATTCACTGCGAGCAATACGGAGTACTCGTCGTCGTCCTCGTAGATTTCGGCATCCTTGATGATCTGCTTGGGATCCGTAACCGCCACCTGATTGAACACGATGCACTCCGGACCGCCGCCGTGACGCGAAATCACACGGGGCGTGTATCCCCCGTCGATCAACTCGGCAATTGCCTCATCCTCGGCCAACCCCACCACCGACGCCGGTGGGGTCCTCGGCACCGCCGCGGTGGCTGCCGAAGCAAATCCGATAATCACGCCGCACGTCAGACATGCAACGCCCAAACTCCTGATCAACATTGCCGCTCCTGCTACCCGACCCAAGATGGATAGAGCTCTAGAACGAGCAAAGTGTAACCCATATCACATGACGGTTGGGTGTCCCTCGACCAATCGACTCAGAAGTCCTGGAGCGGGAACTCCGCGAGCGTGACCGTTGTGCCGTCGCTTTCACACGAGGACACGATCGCCGCCGAATTGTCGACGAACGCCTGTCCACTCTCACTGCCCGGCTCGGCAAGCTCGAGCGAATCGACAGGAAGCGCGGTCACCAGAGCCTGCAAGCCTGACTGGACGTCGCCGCTTGCCTGATCGGCCAGTGGCGCGAACTTGGCAACCGCAGAATCCTTGGCCGCGGTCCACTCGTCGACATCACCGTCCACGGGTCCGGCGGCGGTGAGTGCGGTCAACTCGTCGTGAGCAGCCGCGAACTGGGTACAGACATCCGCATTGGCACCGGACGCAGTATCGCCGCCGTCATCGCCGCTACAACCGACGAGCGTGATCAGCGCGGTGACTGCGACCGCCGAAATGAGTGTGAAGCGCATCGAGTATCAACCATTTCTCGCACGGTCGACCGCATGAGCCGGCCGCTGTGCGCTGTCGAAGATGGAGTGGGACAACACAGATCGGGCCCGCCCGGAGTAATCCGGACGGGCCCGATCGGGTTCAGCGCGTCAGCGCCGAGATGAAGCTGGTTTCAGCTGATCTCAGATCAGTTGAAGACCCACGGGACACCGTAGGTGACTGCAACATCACCGGTGGAGCTGGTGACCGAGACGTACGGGCGAACGCGGACGTTGCCGAGGATGCCGGTCGCGGTGCCGTGAGCGTTGGCGATCTGGATGGTGCCCGAAGCGCCTTCAGCGTCGCCGCTGGTGCCCTGGATCTCGCCCGAAGCTGCGGTGGCATCGACGATGCCGGGTCCGGGAGCGATTTCGGCCTCGAAGCCGGCGCGCGGCAGGAGGTCGTCGACGCCGCCGGAGACTGCTCCGTCGCTGCCGATCTCGATGTATGCCTGGGGGGTCTGGTACGCGAAGGTGATCTTGCCACCGAGGCTGGCCGGGTAGCCGACCTGGTAACCGACAGCAACAGTGCCTTCGAAGTCGTCTGCGTCAGGTCCGGTAACTTCCCAGCCTGCAACGCCGTTGGCGAACCACTCACGGGTGAGCGGGTTGCCGTCGAGCGGAGGAACGCTGTTGACGAACGTGTCGGACAGCGTCACGGTGATGAGGTTGCCGTTGGCATCCACAACCGAGTTGGAGCTGTCGACTGCGGCAGATGCGGTACCCGTACCGAGCACCAGGCCGACAACCGAAGCGCCGGCAACAACTGCGGCGCTCATGGACTTGAGTCCGCGGCTACGCCGTGACTTCTGGATCTCCGTCATTTATTCCTCATCATGTTCAGTCCCAGCGCAATTGCACGGGAAGCTTGTGGCTTACACCCTCGGTTCCGCCTGGCAACTTTGCCGGGAATCCCCGAGCAGAACTAGATCCGTGGATCAGGTTCGTAATGTTAGTTCCCACAGAGAAGCTTGAGCGTGTTGCCCTCGCCCGCTCTGCCGGAAGCTGAGGGGAACATTAGAGGAGTTGCCGGATCGTGACAATCCCTACGATCGGCCGTCGTACATGTCCGAATCGTGATGTGTTTCGTGCGCGTGAACGACTTTCACACGGTACTGGACGGTAACCCCGATCACACTTTCGTCCGCCGTGTCCGAGCCGTTACAAACCTCACCGTCACGTAAACATGCCCTGAAATGCGCAGACTCCGCTTCGACGCCCACCCCGGACCGGGGCTCGATTCCCGCCAACGAGTTTCGAATCGCAGTGATCCGATGCCCGGGGGTCCGAAGTGCGCACCTGCGCTCGCTAACGGCGAGTAAACAAACTACTAACAATACTGTGATTCACATGTAAAAATGTGTTGTGGATCACACTAAATGTGATGCGGTGGGCGCTCGCGTTCGAACCACTCCGTCGAACGAGAGCTGTCGTCGACGCGGTCATCGGACGTCGCCTCGGGAAGAACATCGCCGAAGATACGAGCGAGCCGGGCCCGTTCTGCTCGGGCCCGGCTCGCTCGTTGGTCCAGCTGTGATTCGGCGTCCTTCTGTACCTCGCCGTCCTGCGGTGTCTCGTCGTCGGACATCACCTCTGGTTAGGCGTCCAGACCGGACAGCTCGGAAATGACCTGGCTCGCCAGCGGCGTCAGCGTGGCCATCCCGTCGCGAATCGCGGCGCGTGAGGAAGCAAGATTGACCACCAAGGTGCTGCCAGAAACACCGACCAGCCCGCGTGAGAGCCCGGCGTCCAACGAGCCCGCAGCCAGCCCGGACGAACGCAACGCCTCACTGATACCCGGGATCTCACGATCGAGTACCTCGGCGGTCACGTCCGGAGTCACGTCACGCGGGGAAACGCCGGTGCCGCCGATGGAGACGACCAGGTCGACTCCCCCGATGACGGCCGTGTTGAGTGCGTTGCGCACGTCGACCTCATCCGAGGTGACCGCGACCACGCCGTCGACCAGGAACCCTGCTTCGGTCAGCAGTTCCGTCACCAGCGGGCCGGTCGAATCCTTTTCGTTACTGTGCGCGGTCCGATCGTCGACGATCACTACCAACGCTCGCCCAGCCAGAGGTGCCTCGAGTTCCATACTGCCCACCGTAGTAGTACGGGCCAGTTCGGATTCACGCTGTGCGTAAATCGTTGCAACCGTCGCAAGACGCTCGGTGTCGATGGTCATCAGCGGCCACCGGGGAAGCCGGGGATCTGCAGCGGCGACTGTGACTGCGACGGGGCCTGTACCGCGGCGGTCTGCGGTTCGGCGGTGCCGAGCGTGACGTCGACGGTCTTGTCGCTTCCACCGTCCGTGTACGTGATTCGAACCGAGTCACCGGGAGCGTGTGAACGCACCGCGGCGATCAGCGCGTCACCGGACGACACCACGCGGTCATCGACCTTCGTGATGACAGCGCCCTTGGGGATGCCTGCGGACGCCGCCGGTCCGCCTTCGGTCACCTCGACGACCGTTGCACCGTTGGCCTCGTCCTGCGACGGGACCTGCACGCCGATCATCGCCTGTGTCGCTTTGCCGGTCTCGATCAACTCGTCGGCAATGCGTTTTGCCTGATCGACAGGGATGGCGAATCCGAGGCCGATGGAACCGCTCTGTGAACCCGAAGACTGGCCACCACCGAGTGTGGCGATGGCAGTGTTGATCCCGATCAGCTGGCCATCGGTGTTGACCAACGCGCCACCCGAGTTACCCGGGTTGATCGCGGCGTCGGTCTGGATGGCGTCGATGACGGAGTTCTGGTTGCCGGACTCGCCACTCGTCGACACCGGACGGTTCAGCGAGGACACGATGCCCGTCGTGACCGTTCCGGCCAGACCGAGGGGCGATCCGATCGCCACGACCTGCTGGCCGACCTGGAGGTTCGACGAGGTTCCCAATTCGATCGGAGTCAGACCAGTCTTGCCTTCGACCTTGATGACCGCCAAGTCGGACACCGCATCGGCACCGACCAGAGTCGCGTCGGCGATCGAGCCGTCGGAGAATGCGACCGACAGCTTGCCGTTGGCCCCCGCGCCGGTGGCGACGTGATTGTTGGTGAGAACGAGGCCATCGGACGACAGAATCACTCCTGAGCCC
The DNA here is from genome assembly GCF_001647195.1 of Rhodococcus sp. EPR-157. GTDB lineage: Bacteria > Actinomycetota > Actinomycetes > Mycobacteriales > Mycobacteriaceae > Rhodococcoides. The sequence continues at coordinate 4,653 of NZ_LVCV01000422.1, forward strand.
TCGCCCTCGGCCTGGCTGCCCTTGACCTCGATCTGCACGAAGCTCGGCAGAACCTTGTCGGCGACTGCCTGAATGGAGCCGTCAGGAATGTTCGCTGCGGGCTGGGCTGCCGTCACGGTGGAATTGAGCGAATTCGTCGCGGTGCCCGATCCGTTGGTACCACCGGCAGCGAGAACACCCACAGCGCCACCGATTCCGCCGCCGACCAGGACGAGCGCGATCGCCCCTGCGGCGAGGGTCGCTCTGCCGGGACGGCTCCGGAGTGCCGCGGGCGCCTGCTGCGGAGCCTCGTGATGGGTGGGGGTTGCGTGCGGCTGTTGCTGGCCGTAGCCCTGCGTGTACGGGTTCTGCCCATAGGTGGGTGGTCCGTACTGCCCCGGCTGCCGGTAGTCCTGGCTGGGTCCCTGCTGGGTGGGAAACTGCTGAGTCGGGTTGTGCTGGGCCGAGTTCTCCTGTGTCGGGACAGAATCGTGCTGCTCGGAGTCTCTACGGTCGTCGGTCATCTGCAGTCGCTTTCACTTGAAACCTTGCTTCGAGCAAGGTCGCCCGCCTTGTTAACGACTACCTTGCACGGCGGGACTGAGAGCGTGCTGAGATGTGCCTATACGTTTGCCGTGACTGTGAACTCATCGCTGCATCGATCAGTCACTCCGCCGGTGTTACTGCAGGCTCTCCCGGCAGAACGATGCGAATCAGGGTGCCTCCCCGGTCGGATACCTCGACACCGATTGTGCCGCCATGCTTGACGACGACTTGCCGGACGATCGCAAGCCCGAGTCCGGACCCCGGCATCGAGCGCGACGCCGTCGAACGATAGAACCGCTCGAACACCAATTCGCGGTCCTCCTCGGGAATTCCGGGGCCCGCATCGTCGACGGTCAGTTCGATGAGCCCGTCGCCGATCGTATGCATGACGACGCGCACCTCGGCGCCCGTCGGACTCCACTTGGCGGCATTGTCCAGCACATTCAGCACCGCACGCGAGAGCCCAGCTTGGTCCCCGTACACGAACCAGGGCTCGAGCGTCGCGTCGAAGTCGATCTCGTTGCGACGGCGTCGAGCACGCTCGAGACTCCGCTCGACGGCGTCGGCGAGATCGACTCGCTCGAACACCGTCTCGGGTGCATCCTCACGCGCCAGATCGACGAGATCGCCTACCAGAGTGGAGAGCTCCTGGATCTGGGCGACGACATCGGTGCGCAGTTCCGCCATGTCCTCCTCCGGAATGGACGGCGCCCCAGGACGACCCGACGCGATCAGTAGCTCCATGTTGGTGCGCAACGACGTCAGCGGAGTCCGGAGTTCGTGCCCGGCGTCGGCCACGAGTCGGCTCTGCCGCCCTCGCGATTCCGCCAACGCACGCAGCATCGTGTTGAAACTTTCGGTCAGACGGGCCAATTCGTCGTCGCCGGTGACGGGAATGGGCGTCAGGTCATCGGTGCGCGCCACTCGTTCTGCGGCAGCGGTCAATCGGGCGATCGGCCTGAGCCCGGTTCGCCCCACTGCCATACCTGCGCCCGCCGCGAGCACCACGCCACAGGCTCCGACGATCAAGAGCACCCACGCCAACCTGTCCAGCACGGCTCCGGTGGGCGAAAGTCGTTGCGAGATAACGATTGCACTGCCATCTTGGGCACGCTGACTGAGCACTCTCTGGTCGTCGACAGTGCGGAGCGAGAGATCACTCAGACCCTCGGCGACGGCGATCTCCGGGTCACCGATCGGCACCTTCGACCCTGGCGGAACGTATTTCGTCAGATCCGGGTAGATCAACGCCACCGACACATCGGTGCTGTACAGCGTCGCGCCGGCAACATATCGCGGATCGAAGGTGACCAGATTGCTGTTGACGAGGGCGTCCGCGCGTGACCGCAACTGGGTGTCCACGTCGCCGTAGAGCGCCCGCGCCACCACCGCGTAGGCGGCGATGGCCATGACCGCCACCGCAATCGCCACCACCGATGCAGCCAACAAGGTCACCCGCCAGCGCAGTGACACGGTGCGGGTCAGCGGCATCGGTGGGCGCATCACCGACGAATCACTGCTCGCCGATCGTCGCCCGAGGGGAGCAACCATCACGGGGGCGTCTCACGGAGTACGTAACCCACTCCGCGGACGGTATGAATCAACCGCGACTCACCTTCTGCTTCGGTCTTGCGGCGCAGATACCCGACATACACCTCGAGCGCGTTTCCCGACGTGGGAAAGTCGTATCCCCACACCTCCTCGAGGATCCGGCTGCGAGTCAATACCCGCCGAGGATTCATCATCAACATTTCCATCAGCGAGAACTCGGTCCGCGTGAGGCTGATGGATCGCTCGCCGCGAGTCACCTCACGCGTGACCGGATCGAGAGAGAGATCGGCAAAGGTCATCGCTTCCGACTCCCCTTCGGCATCCATCGCAGTGCGGCGTAGTAAAGCCCGCAGACGCGCGAGCAACTCCTCGAGCGCGAATGGCTTCGGCAGGTAGTCGTCAGCACCTGCATCCAGCCCTGCGACTCGCTCGGATACCGAATCGCGGGCGGTCAGGACGAGGATAGGAAGATCGTCACCAGTGCTACGCAGTCGACGGCACACTTCGAGACCGTCGAGCCGGGGCATCATGACATCGAGTACCAAGGCATCCGGCCTCGCCGCTGCTACCTTCTCCAATGCGTCGAGACCGTCGACGGCCAGTTCGACCGTGTAGCCGTTGAAGGTAAGTGACCTCCGGAGCGAGTCACGAACCGCTCGATCGTCGTCGACAACCAAAATGCGCATTGTCACAGTTTGACCTGATGGACTGAGATATGTCTGAGAAGGGTCCCCATCAGACTTCATCAGGTGCGGGCAACCGCCTGGCGATCGGCAGATTCCAGCGTCGCCAGAGCGCAAGCACCCGCAGTCCTGTTGCCGCGATCGTGCCGACGACCAGGCCGATGTCGTCCGGCAGCCCCGAACCCTCGACGATCGCGACGACGGTCGATCCCAACAGCGCAGGGACCGCATACAGATCACGGTGAAGTAGGAGCGGCACCTCGTTGACGAGCATGTCGCGAATCACGCCACCCGCAACAGCAGTCGTCGCTCCGATCAGGCATGCCGACAGCGAACTTCCTCCGCTGGCCAGCGCGATCGCCGCACCTGTCGACGCGAACAGCCCCATCCCGAAGGCGTCGAACAGCAATACGCCACGCCAGATGCGGTTCATCACCGGATGCGCGAGAAACACGATCAACGACGTCACCAACGCGACCGTGAGGTTAGGCCACTGGTCGAGCGACGTCGGGGGATGAATCCCGAGCAGGACGTCGCGGATGATGCCGCCGCCTATTCCCGTCGTGATTCCGACGACGCAGACACCGAACAGATCGAGGCGCTTCCGCACACCGATCAGCGCACCGGATGCCGCGAACGCGACGATCCCGACATAACCCAACACATCCACCAGCACGGAACAAGGGTCGCATGCTCACCTCGAGCCCGGTCTCACCCGATCGGTCTGTTCGCGGCAGCTACAGCTCGTACAACCGGACCGTCCCGTCGGCGTCCACGCTGAAGCCGGGGTTGTGGCAGACCTCCCAGATGACGCCACTGGGGTCCGTGAAGTGGCCGTGGTATCCGCCGAACGCCGCCTGCCGAGGCTGCTTGATCACGGTGGCTCCCGCTTTCGCGGCGGCCGACACCACTGCATCGACCTCATGGGGTGAGTCGACATTGTGCGAGAGCGTCAATCCGCCCACGGATGCGGGCCCTCCGTCCTGCCCGATGTCGTCGGTGAACTTCTGTGCATCGAACAGTCCGAGGACCAAGCCGAACGCGATCTGGAAGAACACGATCTCGCCGGGTACATCGAGCAGCGGAGTCCACCCCAGCCCTTCGACATAGAATGTTCGCGAGGCGTCGAGGTCGGTAGTTGCGAGTGTGAGAAAGTGTGCGCGCTGGTCCACCCGCTTATTCTGACGCTTCCCACCGCGATCTGGCAGGCTTCTTGCTGGCCGGAGAAACTTCGAGAGACAAGGCTGCACGTTGCCGATCGTCGACAATGCCGTTTACGTCGACGGCAAACGAACACTCACCCCGGACAGCCTCGACAGCACCTGTGAGGCAATGCGCGAGCATCGCGGGATGGCGTGGATAGGTCTGTACCGTCCGGGGATCGAGGAAATCAATTCGGTCGCAGCCGAATTCGGACTCCATCGATTGGTCGTCGAAGATGCCATCGACGCACACCAGCGCCCCAAGCTCGAACGATACGGTGACCAACTGTTCGTGGTTCTACGACCCGCGCGCTACAACGACGAAACCGAGAAGGTCGAGTTCGGCGAGCTGCACGTATTCCTCGGACCGGACTTCGTCATCACGATCCGCCATGCCGAAGCTCCCGAATTGGCCATCGTCCGTACCCGGCTCGAGAACTCCCCCGATCTGCTCAAGCTCGGGACGCAAGCGGTCCTGTACGCGCTGCTCGACCAGGTGGTCGACGAGTACGAACCAGTGGTCGAAGGACTGCAGAACGACATCGACGAGATCGAGGACCAACTCTTCTCACGCGACCCCGAAGTGTCCCGACGCATCTACCCTCTCTCCCGCGAGGTCACAGAGTTCCAACGCGCGACCGGTCCGCTGGTGTCGATGATCGAGTCGCTCAAACTTGGCGAGGACAAGTACGACGTCGACATCGAATTGCAGCGCGACCTGCACGACGTCCTCGACCACTGCGTCCACATCGCTGAGCGCGTCGAAGCCTTCCGCGTCAACCTTCAGAACGCGCTGTCGGTCAACGCAACGCTCATCGCGCAACAACAGAACGACGAGATGCGGGCGATGACCCAGGTGAGCCTCGAACAGAACGAGCAGGTCAAGAAGATATCGTCCTGGGGTGCGATACTTTTCGCCCCGTCACTGATCGCAGCGACATACGGAATGAACTTCAAGCACATGCCGGAGCTGAGGTGGGAATTCGGCTATCCGGCGGCAATCGTAGCGATGGCGATCTGCTCGAGCATCCTTTACATCGTGTTCAAACGTCAGAAATGGCTGTGACCCGGCGGTTGTGAGCCCCCTCGGTTGAAGGAGGCGCTATTGGAAGAGCTGCTTCACGAACGGAATCGAATCCGCTTGCGACTGAAGTAGTGCACCGCTGTGATCGGTCGGATAGGTGTGCAACGTGACGTCCTGCCCGTTCGCCTTCATCTGGACAACCAGCGAAAGCGCAGCGGGCGCAGGTACATCCACGTCGGTCAGACCCTGGCCGATGAACACCGGTCGGTCGTAGCCCGAGGTAGGCACGCCCATGTAGTCGTTGAGAAGTCCGTAGAAATTGGGGATCTGATTCAACGGCCTACTGAACAGATCACCGGAAATCGTTCCTTCGAACTCGTCCTCGGCTTCGACGACGCAGACCCCTTCCGCCCGATCGACGAGTTGTCTTCCCTGCTCGGTGAGGTACGAGTTCAGATCGATCTCCGGGTGCGTGTATCGCAGGGCGGCCAGGATGTACAGCAGGTACGTCGTCAGAGCTTTGCCTGCGGCGACCGGAAGAACCCCTGGCCCCAATGGCAGAAGTGCCAGTTCGATGTTCGCAGGCACCCCGGTCCCGACGGCACCTCGGTAGTCCAGTTCGGGCCCACCGTATTCCGTCGCGTAGCGGGCGGTGGTGATCGCGGCGCCACCGCCTTGGGACTGGCCGATGACCACCCACTTGTTGGACAACGACTCCTCGACTGCGCCCGCGGCCTTGACCGAGTCGACGACATTGTGTGCAGAGACCTTGCCGTCGAGATACGGCATCAACCCGGGTGTACCGAGACCCACGTAGTCGGTGGCGGCAATGGCATAGCCCTGGCCTAGCCACGTGCCGAGGTATTGACGGTCTCGCTCGGCGTCGGCAGGGCCGACCAGAGAAGGAGCACAGTCGTCGTCCAAGCCCGAGGTGCCGTGCGCCCAACCCACCACGGGCCAGCCACCCTCGGGCGCTTGACCTTCGGGGACGAAGAATGCACCGGTACTCAACGCAGGGTTGCCGTCGGATCCGACGCTCCAGTACGTGATCCGCTTGGCCTCGGCCGTTCCAGGAAGCCACAGGTCGGCCGCCAACTCCTCGACCTTCACGACTGTTCCCGGCGTCGTGTCGACCTCGTCCGCTGCCGCGACCGAGACGCTCAGAACAGATGCGCCCAACACCAGGGACGTCGTCGAGGCGGCAGCGATAAGCGAGCGCAAGAAAGTCGACATGAGGGACACGATAACTCTCCGGAGGCGAGGAATGCGCGTGAATTCCTTTCAGACGCCTCCACCGAACAGCACTCCCAACAAATAGGTCACACCCGCGGCCCCGTACCCGATTGCCAGCTGTCGCAGAGCTCGCTTGACCGGTGGACCCCCACTGAGCAGTCCGACCACCGTTCCTGTCCCGATCAGGGCGATGCCCACCAGCACTGCGGCGACTACCAGCGCTGCAACACCTTCCAGTCCCACGAGATACGGCAGCACCGGGATGACCGCGCCCGAGGCGAAGAAGCAGAAGCTGGCAAGGGCGGCACCTATTCCGGTTCCAACCGATTCGTGAACATCGGACTCGGCAGCCATCGCGTCCTCCGACGACAGATCCTCGAGCACGCGGGACGCCTTGGTCTCGGCGTCGTCGGGCGACATGCCACGGGCGCGGTAGACCAACGCCAGCTCGTTGGCGTCGACATCGAGATGTCGAACCGCGTCGCGGGCGGAACCGTCGGGTGCCGACGCCTCGAGCAACTCCCGCTGCGAGCGGACGGATACGTATTCCCCCGCGCCCATCGACAGGGCACCGGCGAGTAGCCCGGCGAGCCCGGTTACCAGAACGATGTTGTTGGACACGCCACTGCCACTGATACCGAGGACGAGAGCAAGGTTGCTGACGAGTCCGTCGTTCGCCCCGAATACCGCGGCTCTGAAATTGCCGGACAGGCGGTTTCGTCGCCGCGCCGCGAGCCCGCGTACCACCTCGGCGTGGATCTGTTCGTCGGCGATCATCGCGTGGGTGGCGCCGGCCTCCGATGTGTACGGAGACCTGGTCTCGGCACGCTGCGCGAGTGCGAGTACGAACACCGAACCGAACCGACGGGCCATGACGCCGAGGGTGCGCGTGCGAAGGCTTCCCTTCAGGGGCATGCCCACTCGATCGCCGAGCAGGCGTCGCCAATGCTCTTCGTGACGGCCCTCTGCCTCGGCAAGCGCGAGGAGGATCTCTCGCTCCTCGCCGGTGCGGCGGCCGGCGAGGTCACGGTAGACCGCGGCCTCGGCCCGTTCGTCGGCGAGATAGCGTCGCCAACGCTTGACGTCCTTGGCCGAGGGCTCTGTCATAGGCTCAACGTACCGCTAGCTGGGGTCGTACACCCCCGTCTGCACGGCCTTGACGAGCCGGCGAGGGACTCGGTATTCCACACCCCCGACGCGTACGGTCACCAGATCCGGCGGTGACGCTTTCCACTGAGCACGACGACTGCGGGTGTTGGATCGCGACATCTTCCGCTTCGGTACAGCCATGACTCAGACGTCCTTCCTGCTGCGGCGACCGTAGCGCTTCTCGAACTTCTCGACGCGCCCCTGGGTGTCCATGATGCGGCTTGCGCCGGTCCAGAACGGGTGCGATTCGTTGGTGACGTCGACGACGACGAGCGGGTAGGTGGCCCCGTCCTCCCACTCGATCTCGCGAGAGGACGTGATGGTGGAGCGGGTCAGGAACTTCGTGCCGGTGCCCGCGTCCTGGAAGACCACCGGGTGGTAGTCGGGGTGAATTCCTGATTTCATTCTGTTGCCTCTCGGTGTGTGTCCTGATAGGGCGATTCGCTTGTTTCGCAAGGGTCTTCGTGCCATTGCCCGAACGGGTCGTTCCAGTGCGCCCAGGCATCTCGGTCGTGCATCTCGTCGTCGGAAACCAAAGCCCACTGCAGAGTTCGATCGATCTCCGACGGATCCGCCGCGTGAACGAGGACCACGAGTGAGGTGTCTCGATCACCGAATTCGTCGTCCCACCGCAGCGCGGCCATCGCGCGACGGGAGGTGTCGACGCCGTCCTGCTCCTCCGGAGTCATCGCCGCCAGCCACCTACCGGCACTGGCGACGCGCAGTCCCCCACCCGCAGATTCGATCCACAGCGCTTCGTCGGGTTGTGTTGCCACCCAGGCTCGTCCGCGCGCAGTGACGACCCCGTCGAGCAACACATCGATCGCTTCGTGCAATCGTTCGGGATGGAACGGCCGGGTGGCAGTGAACTCGACGAGGCTCACCCCGCACTCGCCGGTCAGCGGCGGCTGCCCCCGAAGCAATGGCGAGTGGGCATCGGTGACCTCGCCGCGCCGCGCGTCGAAAGGTACTGCAGCGACGAGAGCTTCGGTGTCGAGGGTGTCACCGTGGCCGACCCAGGCAATCGGCGCACCCGGTGCAAGTCGCGCAAGCACGGCCGCGAGTTTTGCTCGCTCCCAGGGTTCGACTTCGGGGGTCACAGAAACGACGAGCGCATCTGCATAGTCGACCTGCCCGACGACGACCTGTGCGACGGTTCGATCGTCGTCACCGCTGGCGACGATGCCACGATCGGCTAGCGCGTCGTCGCCGGTGGCGTCGGCGAGCCAGGTTGCGGCGTCGAGACAATCGACGACGGCATCGATGCGAACATCTCGCGAGGCCGGCCCGTCGACTTGCCCGACGACGCCCGCGACCACGACGTTGTCGATCGCCCAGCACAGCGCCTCGGGTTCGAGGGCCGGATCCATGGCAAGCACGATGCGCTGCACCGAACTGCGCGCCGCGAGCTTCCGAAGCAGTGGCAGCAGGTCCTCGCGCAAGGTGCACGAGACGCATCCGTGGGCCAGTTCGAGGATCGTCTCCCGCGCCGGCTCGGCGTTCGCGTACAGCGTCCGGCGGACCACTCCTTCGTGCACCCGGCCGAGTTCGTGTCGCACAGCAACGGTTCCCGGCGCGAGCAGCGAGGTCACGACTGCGTCCATGGCACCCGTCCAGCCCGATACGAGGACGACCGGCGTGCGACGGTCCACTGGAAAGTTCACGAGCACCCTTCTTTCGACAACGATTGTCATTTACTACGGATGCACGCTACATTCCTCGGAGCGCTTTGTCGAAAACGATTGTCATAACAGCTAGGAAGGAGCGCGTATGTCTGCGCACTGCCAGGTGACCGGAAGGAAGCCCGGATTCGGTAAGTCCGTGTCCCACTCCCATGTGAGGACCAACCGTCGCTGGGATCCGAACATCCAGAAGAAGACGTACTTCGTGCCCAGCCTGCGCCGCCGCGTCACGTTGACGCTGTCGGCGAAAGGCATCAAGACCATCGACCGCGACGGCATCGATGCGGTCGTCGCAACGCTGCTCGCCCGTGGGGAGAAGATCTGATGGGCAAGAGCACGGACGTACGTCCGATCATCAAGCTGAAGTCGACTGCCGGAACCGGCTATACGTACGTGACCAGGAAGAACCGTCGCAACGACCCGGACAGGATCGTCCTGAAGAAGTACGACCCCGTCGTCCGCAAGCACGTCGACTTCAGAGAAGAGCGCTGACATGGCCAAGAAGTCGAAGATCGCCAAGAACGAGCAACGCAAGGTCGTCGTCGCGCGGTGGGCAGCTCGTCGGAGCGAGCTGAAAGAGATCATCCGCAGACCGTCGACGTCCGATTCCGAGCGTGCCGATGCTCAGGCGGCACTGCAGCGTCTGCCACGCGACGCGAGTCCGGTACGATTGCGCAATCGTGACGCTGCGGATGGACGTCCGCGCGGCCACCTACGGAAATTTGGACTTTCCCGCGTGAAGATGCGCGAGATGGCTCACCGCGGGGAGCTGCCAGGCGTCCACAAGTCGAGCTGGTAAGGAACAGGGAAAAAGATGGCAGTCAAAAGAGCACCGTCGAAGAAGGTCCGCGCAGAGGCAGGGCGTCGACCCAAGAAGAATCCGTTGAACGCCGCCAAGGTCACCACGGTGGACTACAAGGACATCAACCTTCTTCGTCAGTTCATTTCGGACCGCGGCAAGATCCGCAGCCGCCGCGTCACCGGCCTCACCCCGCAGCAGCAGCGTCAGGTTGCCGTCGCGGTGAAGAACGCCCGTGAGATGGCTCTGCTGCCGTTCACCAGCCGCTAGACACTTTCAGTCGCAGAAAGGCCACGCACCGCTCGGGTGCGTGGCCTTTCTGCGTGCGCACTAGAGTTAGTACTCTCCTCGCCGCCTACACCAGAATCGAGAACCTGAGCCCTACATGTCCGGTGTTCTCGAGGGCTTCACGGTCATCTTCATCGTCATTGCGCTGGGGTATGTGCTCGCCCGGTTCCAGGTACTGGGCGAACACGGCCAGTTCGTACTGAGCCGACTGGTCTTCTTCGTGGCCACACCGGCCTTGCTCTTCGTGACGCTCGCTCAGTCGGACCTGGCGGTGATCCTCTCACCCGTGCTCGTGGTCGCAGGAGTGACTGCGCTCGTGGTCGGCGCGATCTACTTCGCGATTGCGAAGTTCGTACTGAAGCGCGCAGTGCCCGAAGCGACCGTCGGCGGACTCGCATCCTCGTACGTCAACGCCGCCAACCTCGGCATCCCGATCGCGGTGTTCGTCCTCGGTGACGCGAACTTCGTCGCGCCTCTGCTGCTGTTTCAGATCCTGATCTATTCGCCACTTGCTCTGACGATCCTCGACCTGTCGACGATGGGGAAGAAGGCGTCGATTCGCGCCATCGTCGTCACACCGTTCAAGAATCCGATCGTCCTGGCGGGCGCTGCAGGTCTGCTGCTCTCGATCACCGGCATCGAGTTACCGGAGTCGATCATGCAGCCGTTCGATCTCATCGGGGGCGCCGCCGTGCCCGGTGCGTTGCTCGCCTTCGGACTCTCGCTGTACGGCGCACGCGTCCTGCAGAAGGGCACGAGCCCCCGACGTGACGTGATCCTCGCGTCGACCTTGAAGATGGTGTTGCAGCCGATCCTCGGGTTTGCGATGGCGTTGGCGATGGGCCTCGACGGCCACGAACTCTTCGCCATCACCGTCATCTCCGCACTCCCGACGGCGCAGAACGTCTTCGTGTTCGCCAGTCGGTACAACCGCGGTGTCGTACTTGCGCGCGATACTGCTTTCGTCACGACCCTCGTCTCGATTCCCGTGATCGCACTCGTCACCGCGCTGCTGGCCTGAGAGACACGATGGCCCACCCAAAGGTTCTACTCAGCTCCCACAGCTACCTTGGAGATATGAGGTTTCTGGCTGCGGGGCTACTGCTGTGTGTCCTGCTGGTCGGCTGTAGCGAGAACACGGCCGACAGCAGCGAGAACGTCGAAACCACCAGTAGCACTGCCCCCGACGACACGCTGCACAGCCCGAGCGCCCCGCCCGTCCCCGTCGAAGTTCCGGTCGGCGAGGTCGGCACGATGTTCGAGTCCACCACTGGCCTGGTCAGAGCCGCCCCGACCCCGTTCGAATCCTGGAGCCAAATCTCCCCCAACACCATTGCCATCCATTTCGTCACCGGCACACCGGAGTGCTACGGAGCCGAAGTCGAGGTCACCGAGTCCGACACCGAAGTCGTCGTCGCACTCCGGACCGGCACACTCCCGGAGGCCGCGGACAAGGCATGCATCATGGTCGCCGGCTACG
>NZ_LVCV01000423.1 GCF_001647195.1 Rhodococcus sp. EPR-157
GCGATCACCTACCCGAACAGCAGCGAGCGTCGGTTCGCGCGGCCGATGCCGATCGAAATCTCGTCGCCAAGCTTCTCAGCGACGCACTCGCGGAGGGGCAACTGACCCTCGCCGAGTACGACGAGCGCACCGCGGCGGCGTATCGAGCGAAGACCTACGGTGAACTCGATGTGCTGACGAGCGACCTTGCACTCGCTCCGCCCTCCTCGGTTCAGTATTCCAATGCAGGACCCGACGTCGATCGCGCTATCGCAATCATGAGCGGCTTCGCGCGCAAGGGCGAGTGGACCGTGGCGCCGCGTGTCGAGGCAATTGCGTTCTGGGGTGGCGGTGAGATCGACCTGCGCCACGCGCACTTCTCGGCCCCCGAGGTGACGATCAACTGCGTCGCGATCATGGGCGGCATCGACATCACCGTGCCGTCGAACATCGGCGTCGAGGTCCGCGGGGCAGGCATCATGGGCGGCTTCGATCACATCGCGCAGACCGGTGCGCCGAACGCGCCGCGAGTCATCGTGACCGGCTTCGCGTTCTGGGGCGGGGTCGGGATCAAGGTCGAGAAGTAGCGCTCCGCGCCAGTGGCACGTTTGAGTGCACCAGGGCGCACTTATTCGTGCCACTGGGCCGGAGGCCTCACCCCTTCCTGCGTCGCTTCAGATAGTCGGTGACGACCGCGGCGCCGAGTCCGTCGAGGTCCGGAGCAATGACCCGCCCACCTACGCGCTCGGCCATGCGATCGACCACCCGCGCGAGCCCCGGATCGTCGCCCAGCCTGAAGATGGTCACCTGCGCACCGAGTTTCGCAATGGTGTCCAGTTCCCGCACCGTCAGTCCCAGAGTGCGCGGCGACGGCGGATAGTCGAAGAACGCATGACCGTCGGGTTCGAGATGCGCAGTCGGCTCCCCATCCGTCACGATCAGCACCACCGGTTGAGCATTCGGATGACGACGCAGATGCCTGGCCGCGAGCAACAACGCATGGTGCAGGTTGGTGCCTTGGTCGTAGGCGCCGTCGAGACCCGCCAACTCGGACGCCGTCAACTTCTGCGCGTGCCGACCGAATCCGATGAGTTGCAGATCGTCACCCCGGAACCGGGTACTGACAAGGTGATTGAGCGCGAGCGCCGTTCGCTTCATCGGCACCCAGCGACCGTCCATGACCATCGAAAACGACGTGTCGACCAGCAAAGCGACGGCAGCCTGTGTCCGAGTTTCGGTTTCGCTGATCTCGACGTCGGTGACCTGCAGCTGGACCGGGAACTCGCCGCCCGACGCCGCAGTCCTCAGCACCGCATTGTTGACGGTCCTCGTCACGTCCCACGGCTCGGTGTCGCCGAACTCCCAGGCCCGCGATGCACCCGTCGGCTCCCCCATCGCGCCGGCTCGACGCGTATCCCGCTCGCCACCGCGTCGGGAGATCTTGCCTGCCACATCCTTCAGCGCGGACTGACCCAACTGGCGCATCGCCTTCGGGGACAGACGCCACTGACCGTCGGCACCCTTGTCCATGAAACCTTGCTGCTCCAGCGCCTTTTCGAGCTCGGACAGCATCCGCGCATCGGCTGCTGCCTCGGGGCCCAACTGCTTCAGCAGCGCTTCCGCATCGATATCGTCGAGGGCAGCACCGTTGTACTGCTGCGAGAGTTGGTTGCCGAGGTTCTCGAGCTCCGCGATGTCCTGAAGTGCACCCGTTCCGTCGCCGAGCCCCATTCCATTCTCGCCGCGGAAGTTCTGCGAACCATCCCAATCCTCGCCGGGCCTTGCTTGCTGGAGATTCTGGTCGAGCTGGTCCAGTTGCGCGAGCAAATTCGAGTCACCGAACGCCTGCTGCGCCAGCGCATCGAGCTCTGCTCGTTGCTCGGGACTGAGCGAGTTGCGCAAACGCTGAGCCGCTGCAGCTCGCTGCGCGAGCGAGTCGAGGAGCTCGTCCACATTCTGCGGATTCTCCGGGAAGTGCTGCCCGTGCTTGCGCATGAAATCGGCGAACTGCTCGTCGGTGTCCTCGCCCCGATTGTGCTTGTCGAGAAGCTCGTTCAGGTCCTTCAACATCTCACTGATCGCCTGCCGGTCCTCGTCCGTCGCATTCTCCAGCGCATTCTTCATGCCCGCGAAGCGTTGATCGAGCATCTCGCGGCCGAGCAGATCCTTGATCTTCTCGTAGTTCTCCCGTGCCTCGGACGAACGCCAGTCGTAGTCGGCCAGCTCCTGCACGGCCTGCGCAGTCGACGGCGACAGGTCACCGATCTGCATCTCCTGAAAGCGGGCGTCGTCGTCGAGAGCTCTGGCGAGAGTCTTGCGCTCCTCGAGAACTGCCTTGTCGAGAAGCTCGCGCACTTCCTGCAAGGTCCCGTCGAGGTTGTTCTTCCGCAAGAGATCTCGTCGACGACGGTTGGCCTCGGCTGCAAGGTCGTCGAGACCGCGCATGTTCTGCGTTCCACGCCGAAGCATCTCCTGCATCGCGCGCCGCGGCGACGCCCCCTCCAGGACGTCGTTGCCGATGGACTCGAGGGCCTCTCTCAGGTCGACGGGTGCGGCCAGCGGATCAGGTCCCCCGTGATATCGCCCGTATCTGCTGGCCGGCATCAGCTGTACACCGTCTGGCCGTCGTCGTCGGGATCCTTGGCTATGCGTCGCGCCAAGTACAGGCCCTCCAACGCGAGTTCTGTTGCGGCCGCCCGTTCGCCGTCCGTGGTCGCGTCGAGCCGTTCGTCGATCTCTTGCAGAACCTCCAGGTCGGGCAACTCTCCGATCAGAGTCTTGGCTGCGATGCGATCACCCGTCACGACCGGATCGCCCTCTTCGATCGCGGTGACCAAGGGCGCCAGGTTGATTCCGCCCAACCGCTCACGGACGGTGTCAGCGGTCGCACGTCGCAGGAGGTGTTCGAGGACCTCCGTTTCGCGGCCTTCCTCACCGGATTCGAATTCGACCTTGCCTCGGAGTACCTCGATGATGGTTCCGAGGTCGACCGGACGCGCCACCGCGTCGCTCTCACCGAGCACGGCCGCGCGGTGAACTGCTGCAGCAGCGATGGTCTCGGCAGCTGCGATAGCGAACCGAGCAGAGACACCCGACCGCTGATCGACCGACGGTGACTCGCGGAGCAACCGGGTGAAGCGGGCAAGAATCTCGAGCAGATACGACGGCACAACCGCGGGCAAGTTGGCTTCCTGCTCGACCACC
>NZ_LVCV01000424.1 GCF_001647195.1 Rhodococcus sp. EPR-157
TAGTCCTCGGGGTTGGCGCTCGCCACGAGCACGACGTCGAGCGGCAGCCGCAGCGTGTAGCCACGGACCTGAATGTCGCGCTCTTCCATGACGTTGAGAAGCGAGACCTGGATGCGCTCGGCGAGGTCGGGCAACTCGTTGATCGCCACGATTCCGCGATGGCTGCGCGGGACCAGACCGAAGTGAATGGTCTCGGGATCACCCAGGCTGCGTCCCTCGGCAACCTTGACCGGGTCGACGTCGCCCACGAGGTCGGCGACCGACGTGTCCGGCGTCGCGAGCTTCTCGGCGTACCGCTCGCTGCGGTGGCGCCACACGATGGGAAGTAACGCGCCCAATTCCTTCGCCCGCCGCATGCTCGCCGGGGTGATGGGCTCGTATGGATGTTCGCCGAGCTCGGAGCCCTCGATGACCGGGGACCACTCGTCCAGCAGGAGATGAAGCGTGCGGAGCAGTCGAGTCTTGCCCTGACCTCGTTCGCCGAGCAGAACGACGTCGTGACCAGCAAGGATCGCGCGTTCGAACTGCGGGAGCACGGTCTTGTCGAAGCCGAGTATCCCCGGCCACGCATCGCGTCCTTCACGGAGAGCGTCGAGCAGATTTTCCCGGAGTTCGTCTTTGACGGAACGCTGCACGTGTCCGGACGCGCGCAGCTCGCCGACGGTGGTGATGCCAGGTTGGGTAGAGGTCACCTCTCCACGCTACGAGCGTTCGCACGTTTGTGCACCCTCGTCGAGTTCGCACTTCCGCCGAGATCGAAGCTATGACGCGATTGTGTGCGAATTTGCGCCCTAACCTCGATCTGGGCGACGGGCTAGCACAATCCCCCGTACATAGCTTCGATTTCGACGACTGTGGATGAAATATTCGTTCATCCACAGATCGACAATCGGCCGAGAAACGCGACACGTGGCCTGTGATCGTTCATGGATGGACAACGCACCGTTCCTCGGATCTGAGGCAGTGAGGGACGGGCTCCTCACCCGCGCCGAACTTCGTCGCGACTACCTGAAGATCTACCGTGACGTCTATATGCGACGCCCCTGCGAGATCGACGCAGCAACGAGGGCGTGCGCCGCATCGGTGTACTCGAGGGGGAAAGCCGTCGTTGCGGGACCGAGCGCGGCGGCTCTGCACGGAAGCAAGTGGATTTCCGCGGAGCACAAGGCCGAACTGATCTGGCACGAACACCGACAGCCGTACGCAGCCATTCTGATCAGAGCAGATGAACTTCTGACAGGTGAAGTAGAGACGATCGATGGCATATCCGTCACGAGTGCCGCAAGAACCGCATTCGACCTGGGCCGAAAGGGAACATTCGCGAACGCTCTGGCAATGGTCGACTCACTATGCAACGCAACATCACTGCAGTCGGGCACCGTCGCGCTGCTCGCCGACAAGCACCGAGGAAGCCGTGGCATCGTGCAGCTGCGGCAGGTTCTCCAGATCGCCGACGGCGGATCCGAATCGCCCCAGGAGTCGAGGCTGAGGTTGTTGATTCACGACGCCGGACTTCCCCGGCCCGAAACCCAGATCAAGGTGCAAGGAGCCGACGGCAAAGTAATTGCGCGAATCGATATGGGATGGCAGAGGTGGAAGGTCGCAGTCGAGTACGACGGCGAACACCATTGGTTGAACCCGGAACAGCGTGCATGGGACATCGAGCGGACTTATCGGTTGGAGCAACTTGGCTGGAAGGTGATTCGGGTCAGCGCACAGCAACTACGGCGAGGCGGAATTGCTCTCGTGGCCCGAATCCGCGACGCGTTGCGTGCAGGCGGTGCGCCAGTCTGAGCCCCGCCGAGATCGAAGTTGGGTCACGATTTCTACAAGAATCCGTACATAACCTCGAACTCGGCGGAAAGGTCAGTGCGCGAAGTGCCGAGAACCCGTGAGGTAGAGGGTGACCCCGGCGTCCTGAGCTGCCGCGATGACCTCGTTGTCGCGGACGGACCCACCGGGCTGCACGACGGCTTTCACGCCGGCAGTCAGGAGCACCTGCAAGCCGTCGGGGAACGGGAAGAACGCGTCCGAGGACGCCACCGAACCCTCGACGCGGTCGCCCGCACGCTGAACTGCCAGGTGTGCGGCGTCGACGCGGTTGACCTGCCCCATGCCGACACCGACGGATGCGCCGTCCTTGGCCAACAGGATCGCGTTGGACTTCACCGCACGCCCTGCGCGCCAAGCGAATTCGAGGTCCTTCATGGTCTGCGCGTCGGCAGGATCACCGGCGGCGAGGGTCCAGTTGGCCGGGTTGTCGCCGTCGGCGTCGATCGCGTCGCGCTGCTGCATCAGCGTCCCACCGGAAATCGGCTTGAGCTCGACCCCCTGCGGCGACGGGGGCGTTGCCAGTAGGACACGAACGTTCTTCTTGCGCTGCAGAACTCCGAGCGCACCGTCCGCGTACGACGGTGCGACGATGACCTCGGTGAAGATTTCGGCGACCTGCTCGGCCATGTCGACCGTCACCTCACGATTGGCCGCGATGACGCCGCCGTACGCGCTGACCGGGTCGCAGGCGTGCGCCTTGCGATGCGCCTCGGCGATGTCGGCGCCCACTGCAATGCCACACGGGTTGGCGTGCTTGATGATTGCGACGGTCGGCGCCTCGTGATCGAACGCCGCACGCCATGCAGCGTCGGCGTCGGTGAAGTTGTTGTACGACATCTCCTTGCCGTGCAACTGCTCTGCCTGCGCGATACCACTGCCGGTGGGACTGACGTACAGCGCTGCGGCCTGGTGCGGGTTCTCGCCGTACCGAAGCACAGCGGACCGATCCCAGGTGCCGCCGATCCACTCGGGGAACTGCTCCTCGGTATCGACGAGCACACTGCTCATCCACGACGCCACCGCGACGTCGTACGCGGCGGTGTGCTGAAACGCCTGTGCAGCAAGCGAAATTCGCTCCGCGAGGGTGAACCCACCGCCCGCGACGGCGCTCAGCACATCCTCGTAGCGAGCCGGGTCGACGACCACTGCAACGGACGGATGATTCTTGGCTGCGGCACGAACCATCGACGGTCCACCGATGTCGATCTGCTCGACGCACTCGTCGGGGGTGGCGCCGCTGGCAACGGTGTCGGTGAACGGATAGAGGTTCACCACGACCAGCTCGAATGCCTCGATACCCAAGTCCTCGAGCTGTGCGAGATGCTCGGGTCGCCGGGTATCGGCGAGGACGCCTGCGTGCACGCGCGGGTGCAGCGTCTTGACTCGGCCGTCGAGCGTCTCGGGGAAGCCGGTCAGATCCTCGACCTTGGTGACCGGTATCCCGGCGTCGGCGATCTTGGACGCAGTCGATCCGGTGGAGACCAGAGCGACGCCTGCGTTGTGCAAGCCGGTCGCGAGCTCGATCAATCCGGTCTTGTCATAGACGCTGACCAGCGCACGACGCACTGCTTTACGTTCACTCATGGTTGGATGTGAGCCTTTCGTCCATCGGAGACAACACCTCGGGTGGCAACCGCAGCGACCACGTCGACCAGCAGCCTGCGTTCCACGGTCTTGATTCGCTCGTGCAACGACGATCGGTCGTCGTCTGCATGCACGGGCACAGCTTCCTGGGCCAGAACCGGCCCGGTATCGACACCCGCGTCGACCAGATGAACCGTCGACCCGGTCAGTTTCACGCCGTACGCGAGCGCGTCCTCGACAGCGTGGGCTCCGGGGAACGACGGGAGCAGCGCGGGGTGTGTGTTGATGATCCGGCCGGCGAAGGCGTCGAGAAAGCGGGGTCCGAGGATCTTCATGAACCCGGCTGTCACGACGAGATCGGGCTCGTGTTCGAGTACGGCTTCGGTGAGAGCGGCGTCCCACGCATCTCGATCTGCATGATCGCGCAGGCCGATGCGGAAATTCGGAATGCCGGCCGAGTGCGCGTGCCGGGCCGCGTCGCAATCACGATCGACACCGACCGCCGCGATCCGAGCAGGGTAGGAATCGTTCTCTGCCGCCGTCAGAAGCGACAGCAACAGCGAGCCCGCCCCCGATGCGAGGACGACGACCCGAGCGGGTGTCTCACGCGAGGCAGTCAGCGCACTACTCCTGGTTTATCGAGGCGGAACGCCCGTCGGTACCGCACCGGGGCAGCATGAACAGTAGTCGCAGCCGTCGCGGGGTCCTGTCAGGGGTGGTCCCGTCAGGGCTTGTCGTCCCCGTCCGGGGTAGCCGCGGTCTCGGTGTCGACTGCCTCGCTCGTCGGCTCGTCGTCCGGGACCTCGACGACCTCGGCGTCGACGATGTCCTCGACCGGATCGGCGGCGGGCTGGTCGGCAACTGCCGGTGCAGCCTCGACCAGTTCCGGCTCCTCGATGACCTCCGCGTCGACCGCCCGCTCCTCGTGGACGACGGGCTGACCGATCGCGGCGACTGCAACGGCTGCCACCGGTGCTGCCTCGGGAACCGGCAGCTCCTTGGACCCTCCGCGCCACACCGTCACTGCCGCGGCGATGGACCCGACGACCGCAAGCCAGGCGAACACGAGAAGGCCGAACGACCAGACAGTGACCTGCACGGTTCCGAAGGTTCCGAGGTTGCCCCCTGCCGCGAACCCGAGGACCAGGGCACAGAGGCCGACGACTGCTGCGCCGAGCCACACCGAAGACAGCGCGTAGTGGACGTCGACCGACCGCCGAGCGCAGTCACGCCCGAGGAATATGCCCGCAGTGATGGGGACGACCAGCATCATCATCCATACGGTCTGTGCAGCGCCCTCGGGTAGGACGGACAGGATCGGCAACGGTGGAACCGGGCCACCGACGGACTGAAAGATGCTCACTGTCACGTCACCGATGTGCGACGAGGATCCGACTGCAACCGCGAGAGACCCCAACACAACGTTGGGGAGATAGAGAATGGACAGCACGGTCAGCCCGAGGACGCCGACGAACCCGTTGCCGGATTCGAGCAGCATTTCCATCGTGGACCAGGACGCGACCATCGCCACCAGCACGATCGCCCCGCCACCTGCGACCAGAACCGATGCGGCTCGAATCGTCGGCGTGACGAGTTCGCCGATCCACGTCGGCACGCGCTCTGCGACGACGTCGGATTTCCAGGTCCCGACGCAGACACCGATACCCGCCGCCACCGCGTGCACGCTCGCCACCCACGCGAACGCGATCAAGGCATGGGGGCTGGACAAGCCGATCGCTGCGGACGCATCCGCAGCCACCGCGAGAGCCAAGGCTGTCACGACCAGCGGACCGACTACGGCAGCGCCGACGATCCACGTGCAGTCGCGGCGGGTGGTCGTCTCCGTCGTGGTCCTCGCGACGCTACGGACGACAACGGCCGCGACCACCAACGTGGGCAACAGCGGGAAGACACCGAGCGAGGTGCCCGCGATACTCAGCGGGACCAGGTGAACCGCGAACCACAGACCTGCGATGGCGCCGAAAGTTCCGGTGAGTTCACTGTTGACCGACACCAGCGTCACCAACACGACCGTCGTAATGATCGCGAGAAGAACACCAGGGACGCGGAAAGCGACGCCGATCAAAGTTCTGGACTGGGCAGGCGAAAGGATCTGTCGACGCTCCGGCGGACGAGGGGTGCGTCCGGTGCGCTTCTTTTCCTGATTCAGTACGGCGCTCATCGGCTACGAGCGTTGCATCAACCGGCGACCGGTTCGATCAGGCGCGCCGAGCAGAGCTCACTTCTTGTCCTCATCCGGCGAGGTCTGGCCGAACGCTTGCGTCGGAGCGCTGTACGGAGGTGTGCTGTCGTCCCCGGACTCGTCGGTGCGCTCGCTCGGCGCGTCCGACGGAACAGCGTGCTGCGGCGCACCATAACCCTCCGAACCCGCGGGGGGCTGACCGTACTGGGGCTGACCGAACGGAGAGTTCTGTCCGGCAGGACCGGTGAGTCCGGACTCCGGCTTCGAGGTGCCGACGGGGTAGCCGAGGCCACCAGTGGTGTTCTGGTTGGGCTGATTCTGCTGGCCCTGCTGACTCTGCGAGGGGCCGGTGTAGTTGGGCGGAACATAGCCCTGACCGGGGACGCCGTAGTTCTGCTGAGTCGGTTGGGCATAGCCGCCGTAACCCTGGCCCTGCTGACCGTAACCGGGAGCCTGCTGACCGTAGCCCTGGAAGTTCGTCTGTCCGTACGACTTCGGCTTCGGCTGCGGCGCTTTGATCACACCGGCACCGAACAGGGTCGCAGCAACAGCGAGAACCGATTGCACGAATCCCAGTACGAGGACGATGATTCCGCCGACCCCGAGTTCGATGGATGCGCCGATCGGGCCTGCATCACCGGTGTTGAAGGCCTGGAACACCAGCACCAGCCAACCGGTTATCGACAGTGCTGCAGCGACCCCCATCGTGCCCGCTTGCTTGGGCAGCAGCCCACTGGCGGCGACAAGTCCGCCTGCCAGCAGGAGGGCGATCGACGTCGGATCGCCGGTCTGAACGAAGAAGAAATTGACCGCCTCGCCGGGAACTTCGTACTGTCCGGCCAGTCCGACCAAGAAGCTGACAACGCCGAGACCTGCTACGACGAGAGCCAGAATCCGCGGAAGCGGAGACGGCCGGTCCGATGCGCGCGGCGGGGTGTACTGCCCGGTCGGCGAGGAAGACGGTGACTGCCCGAACTGCGACGGCTGCTGCTGCGACGGCTGCTGCGCGCCGTACTGCTGACCGGCCTGACCGGCCTGGCTGTAGCCGCCGTAACCGGGCGTCGATGGCCGAGCGCCCTCCGGCGAGTAGCCACTGCCATAACCGCCGGAACCGGGTCCCGACGAACGCGGGCCTTCGGGTGAAAAGGTCATGACACTCTCCTGAAATAGCACTGAATCGGGTCCATAGACCACGCTAGTCTACGGACCCGATTCGGTGTTTTACCCTTGCGTCAGACAGCCCCGACCAGCGCCGAAGCAGATTCCAACTCTCTGACCAGTGGCAGCACGTTCGCGCCGAAGTACTCGATCTCTTCCTGAAAATGCAGGAACCCGCCGAGGATCAAGTCCACTCCGCGCTTGCGGTACTCGACGATGCGGTGGGCTACCTGCTCGGGAGTTCCGATCAGTTGGCTCTTGAAACCGTCGTTGTACTGAACGAGATCCTCGAACGTCGAATCCGCCCACATGCCTTTGCCGTCCTTCGTCGACGATCCGGCTTGCTGGACAGCGCCCCTGAACCCCTCGACTGCCGGCTTGTTCGCCTTCTCGATGATTTCGCGAAGTGTGTCCTTGGCTTCCTTCTCCGTGTCGCGGGCGATGATGAAGCCGTTCAGACCGAACTTGACCTCACGGTCGTGCGATCGTGCAACCCGGCGGATGTTGTCCAGTTGCTCGGTGACGCCGTCGTAGCCCTTGCCGTTGGAGAAGTACCAGTCGGAGTACTTGCCGGCGTTCTCCTGCGCGGCCGAGGAGTTACCGCCCTGGAAGAGTTCGGGATTGGGGCGCTCCGGGGTATTGAGCGGCTTCGGCTTCAACGTGAAGTCGTGGATTCGGTAGAAGTCTCCGCGGAAGTCGACGTCGTCCTCGGTCCAGATCTTGCGTAGCACCTGCAGGAATTCGGCACTGCGACGATACCTTTCGTCGTGCTCGAGCCACGGCTCCCCGAGGTGGGTGAATTCGTCCTTGAACCAGCCGCTGACGACGTTGACTGCGAAGCGTCCGTTGGACAGATGGTCGGCGGTGGCACCGAGCTTGGCCAACACCGCCGGCTGCCACAGACCTGGATGGACCGCTGCGATGACTTTCAGACGTTCCGTTGCCAGTAGCAAAGCAAGGCTGAAGCTCGTCGACTCGTGCTGGTATTCGGCCCCGTAGCTTGCCTCGTAGCGAACCTGGCTCAACGCATACTCGAAGCCGTTGTTCTCGGCAGTCTGCGCGAGCTTCTTGTTGTATTCGTAGTCCCAACTGGTTCTCTGCTCGATGTCGCTGGTGACGAGACCACCGCTGACGTTCGGGACCCAGTAGGCGAATTTGATTGCGTCGGCGATCTTTTCGGTGCTCATTGTTATCCTCCTATGAGCGTGTTCTACGAGTACCAGGTCGGTTCGGGCAGTTCGCCCGTAAGCACCCATCGACCGACCTCGCGACGCTTGTATGCAACGGGGTCATGCAAGGTGTGGGTGCGCACATTGCGCCAGAATCGGTCGAAGCCGTACTTGCTTGCCGTAGCGCGCGCCCCGAGCGCCTCGAACACAGTCGAGGTGATCTCGAGCGAGACCTCCGTCGCCCGCGCTTTCAGCGCCGCGACGCGGACTTCGTGGCCGCCGCGCTCCTCCGCCGTCACGTTCCACGCATTGTCGTGAATCTGTTTACCTTCCAACGCAACTGCGTCGGCCAACGCTTCGACGGCCCATAGCTTGGACGCCAGATCACCGTAGATGTCGATGATGTACGGCTCGTCGACGGCAGAGTCGACGGTGCTGTGCAGCCAGGCTCGGGTCTTGGTCTTGGTGTACGACGCGGCCTCCTCGAGTGCGCCCCGCGCGATACCGAGATAGAAGTTGACGAATACCAGCTGGATGGTTGGAACGTTGAGAGTGTTGTAGACGCGGGGCTGAAAGGCTTTGTCCACGAATCCTGCTGCGCTGGCCCAGTCGACGCGAACCTTGTCGATGGTGACGCTGCCGCTCTCGGTCTGTCGCAAGCCGATGTTGTCCCAGTCGTCGTGGAACGTCAGCCCCTCGATGTTCGACGGCACGATCGCGAACACATGCTGACCGTCCTGCAACGCTCCTTCGAGCACCGTGACATCGGAGACACGACTTCCCGTCGAGAAGGACTTCGCGCCGTCGAAGACAATCGTGTCACCCTCGTCGGTGACAGCGACGTCGTTGTCCCGCGGGTTGACGGCACCGCCGAAGAACCAACTGTTCTTCGTGGCGTCGGCTTCGACGGCCTCGATCTGCTCGGGGGTACCGACGAGACGGGCCGCCCAGAACCACAGCAGGTGGTAGCCGAGGAGTTGGCCGATGGAACCGTCCGCTGCAGCGACGGTGCGGATGACCTGGTACGCGGTAGGCCAGTCTTGGCCGCCGCCACCGTGTTCGACGGGTCCGAGCAGCGTGACGAGCCCGGCATCCTTCAGCAGCTGGACCTCGGCGGTGGGGACCTCGCGGCCCTTGTCGCGGGCGACGGCATCGACAGCGAGTAGCTGCGCAACCTCACCAGCCCTGGCGATCCACCCCTCGGGGGACGTCGGTGCGTCGGGCCAGTTCTTGGTCGATACTGCGTGATTCTCGGT
>NZ_LVCV01000425.1 GCF_001647195.1 Rhodococcus sp. EPR-157
TTCCGGTGTGAAAGCTACTTCACGGACATCGATTCGAGAATCTGGCGCGCGAGTGCAGCGGTCTCGGACGGCGTCTTGCCGACCTTGACGCCTGCGGCCTCGAGTGCGTCCTTCTTCGCCTGCGCCGTTCCCAGCGAGCCGGAGACGATGGCGCCTGCGTGGCCCATGGTCTTGCCCTCGGGAGCGGTGAAGCCTGCGACATAGCCGACGACCGGCTTGGTCACGTTGGCCTTGATGTAATCGGCTGCGCGCTCTTCTGCGTCGCCACCGATTTCACCGATCATGACGATCAGCTTGGTCTCGGGATCGGCTTCGAACGCCTCGATGGCGTCGATGTGCGTCGTGCCGATGACGGGGTCGCCGCCGATGCCGATGGCCGTCGAGAAGCCGAAGTCACGGAGTTCGAACATCATCTGGTAGGTCAGCGTGCCACTCTTGGAGACCAGGCCGATGGGGCCGGTGCCGGAGATGTTGGCAGGCGTGATGCCGACGAGAGCTTCACCGGGAGTGATGATTCCGGGGCAGTTCGGGCCGATGATGCGGGTCTTCTTGCCCTTCTCCACGTTGTAGGCCCACGCGTATGCGGAGTCCTGCACGGGGATGCCCTCGGTGATGACGACGAGCAGCGGGATCTCCGCGTCGATCGCCTCGACGATGGCGTCCTTGGAGAATGCCGGCGGGACGAACGCGATGGAGACGTCCGCTCCGGTCTTCTCCATGGCCTCGGCGACGGATGCGAAGACCGGGAGTTCGATGTCGTTGCCGTCGGCGTCGACGTGCTTGACCGTGGTTCCGGCCTTACGTGCGTTGACGCCACCGACGACCTGGGTTCCGGCCTTGAGCATCAGGGCGGTGTGCTTGGTGCCTTCGCCGCCGGTGATGCCCTGGACGATGACCTTGTTGTCCTTGTTCAGAAAGATTGACATGGTTTCCTCTACTTCGCTGCCAGCTCGGCGGCCTTGTCGGCGCCCTCATCCATGGTTCCGGCGAGCGTCACCAGCGGGTGCGCGGCGTCGGCGAGAATCTTGCGGCCTTCTTCGACCTTGTTGCCGTCGAGACGAACCACCAGCGGCTTGTTGGCTTCGTCGCCCAGCTTCTTCAGTGCGCCGACGATGCCATTGGCAACTGCGTCACATGCGGTGATACCGCCGAAGACGTTGACGAACACGCTCTTGACCTGCGAGTCGTTGAGGATGACGTCCAGACCGGCAGCCATGACCTCGGCCGATGCGCCGCCGCCGATGTCGAGGAAGTTGGCGGGCTTGACGCCACCGTGTGCCTCGCCTGCGTATGCGACGACGTCGAGGGTCGACATGACCAGTCCAGCACCGTTTCCGATGATGCCGACCTGTCCGTCGAGCTTGACGTAGTTGAGGTCGTTCTCCTTGGCCTTGGCCTCGAGAGGATCGGCTGCGTCCTTGTCCTCGAAGTCCGCGTGGCCGGGCTGACGGAAGTCTGCGTTGGCGTCGAGCGTCACCTTGCCGTCGAGGGCGAGGATCTGATCGTCCGGGGTGCGAACCAGCGGGTTGACCTCGACCAGGAGAGCATCTTCGTTGATGAAGACCTCCCACAGCTTCTGGATGGTCACCGCAGCGGCGTCGAGCACCTCGGCGGGAAGCTTGCCCTTTTCGGCGATTTCACGAGCAAAAGCAAGGTCGACGCCCTTGACGGCATCGACCGGGATACGTGCGAGGGCGTCGGGGTTCTCTTCCGCCGTCACCTCGATTTCGACGCCACCCTCGACCGAACACATCGCGAGGTAGGTGCGGTTGGTGCGGTCCAGCAGGAAGGAGATGTAGTACTCCTCGGCGATGTCGGAGGCTTCTGCAACGAGAAGCTTCTTGACGACGTGGCCCTTGATGTCGAGTCCGAGAATCGCTTCTGCGTTCTCGGTAGCTGCTGCGACGTCCTTGGAGTACTTGACGCCACCGGCCTTGCCGCGGCCGCCGACCTTGACCTGTGCTTTGACCATTACTGGCTTGCCGATTTCTTCGGCAATCTCTGTTGCTCCGGCGACCGTGTCCGTGACACGACCGGCGGAGGTGGGTACGCCATGCTTGGCGAACAATTCCTTCGCCTGGTATTCGAAGAGATCCATCAGCTCACCGTCTCGTCTACGTTGACGCCCGCTCAAGGGGTGTGAGCGGGTCTGATGATGGACTTTATCCAGATGCCCAGGGAGCGCATCGGGCGCATGGATGCTATGTGGTCTATCTCACCGGAGCGTGGTGTGTGTCCCACGCCTCACTTGCTTGGGCGCCGAGCCGAAAGAGCTGCCGCCACAGCGAGTATCACGAACCCGAGCGCGCCGACGAACGAACCGGCTCCGACGACAGGGTCGAGCACACGCGCTTGCGTCAGCGGCCAACCCAACAGATACACGACCATCGCGACCGCTGACCCGACGAGAAGGGCAGTCCCTCTGGCGGGCCGCGAACGCGCCGCGAGGACGACGGCCACCACCACGGTCACCGCCATCACTGCCTGACCCCAGACATCCCAACCCCACGGGAACTCGGCGAACGACGCCGCCGAGGTGTCGACGCCTCGGTAGAGGGGCAATCCGAGAGCCACTGCCGACACGAACCCTCCGAGCCACGCCACCGACCCCACGTTGCCGTCGTTGCGGACGTCGGATGTGTCGACGTCGTCCCGCTCGGAACTACCCGCGAGGGGCACCCCGACTCCGCAGACGCCCGCGACGGCCGCCCCGAGAGCAGTCGCGATTCCGCCGATACCGAGACCGATACCGTCGATGTCGGCCGCCAACACCACAGACTGCAGAACGCCGGTCGAGGCCATGATCGCCGCGACGGCGATGATCCCGAGTGCCGGTCGGACGGTATCGGCGAACAACGAGAAAAACATCGGAACGGACGCGATCACGAGAACGAACCCTGCGATGAGCGCCGTCCGCGTCGCGAGAATCGTCGGATTCGGCACGCCGTCGGGAACATCGAGTATCGGCAGGAATCCAGCAGTACTCAGGAGCACTCCCCCGACCACCCCCGCCGTCCCGGCAACGACGTGCCACCGCATGGACGCACTCGAGTCCTGCAGCTTCCGATCACGGCGCGTGGATTCCCGGGCGTCGCCCCGTCGGTCGCGGACGGCAGAGACGGGGAGGGCGAGAACTCCGACGACGGTCAGCGCGATCCCCCCGACCGCGCCGATCCAGGAACCCGCCGATGCGTCGACGCCAGGACCTGAAGCGGATCCCGCGACGACCCGGCTGCCGAAGACCCCGACGATCCCAAGACCGGCAGCAAGCATCGCGCCGGCAGCAACAGGCGGGGAGATCGATGCGAGGGCTGCTGCCGCGACGATCACCACTGCCAGCGACAGCGCTCCCGAACCGAGCGCGGTCGTGAGGGGCGATTCGACGACTGCTCGAACCAGGACGATCGAATCGGTCGAGATGTACGGCGGTGCCCACATCGCGGCGGCGGCGACGAGCGAGGCCACTACCGCGGTCACAGACAGCGTCGCGCCGATTCGAACCGACGACGACCGACCCGTCAGCTCCGCTCGGGGCGAATGGCCGTAGCCGTCGTCGAACGACGCCCTACCGACTGCGACGAGACCGAGCACGCCACCCACCACTGCGAGGGCATGGGCGGCGATCAATGCGTAGGCACCGAGTTCGGGCTCGAGGGCTTCGGCAGTAATCGGCCGGAACAGCTCGAGCCTATTGGCATCGATCGGCGAACTGACCAAACCGAGATCGAGCAGGAGCAGTCCCACCGAGAGGGCGCCGTATCCGGCCGTCAGTGCGCCGGCGAACGCAGGCCGAGCGAGGACGGCGAGAATCGCCAGAATCGCCACAGCGAAGACAGGAGCCACCGCAACGACCGCCCCCGCGACGACTCCGGGTTGCGGGCCACCTACTTCGGTCGATCCCACGGACTCGAGGGCGAGGGAAGCGAGGGCGATCAACGCCGCGATCGACGTTGCTACGGTCGCCGCAAGGGCCGCTGCGCGGGAACTCGCGCCGTCCGGCGATCGACCCTCGATTACGCGGGGAGGAACTTTGCCTGTGTGCGAAGGAGAGGACACGTGTCAGGACGCTATCGCTCGTCGGCGATCTTCTCGGCCGCCACGCGCCGACAGCCACCTGCCGTGTTTTCGGAGTTTCGTTTTCGAACCGGCGTGCTGGCATACTCGTGACCTGTCGGTGATCACAGCCGATATCCGCAAAACCCCTGCTCGCCTTGTGAGCCATCTCACATATGAGCCGGTTTAAGTCGATTAACTTGCGCGTACCGCAATCGTTTCGTTACCGTCTGCCGAGTCTTAAGTCACGAGCAGATCACGGATCGGGAGGTCGCAAGTCTTGTCGCAACACCGCGCGTCCTTCACTACCAGCCGGTTCGTAACACCGGCGGCGGTAACCGAAAGCGCGCCGACCGTGTTCTCGACACAGACCAGCTGGGGAACCGAAGCGGAAGACTTCGATACGACCGGCTACGACTACTTCGCAAGCAACTACGGCTCTGCCGAGAGCTACCACGACAGCGAGCTGCACAGCATCTCCGAAGTGGATGTCTCGGCGGAGCCTGATTTCGTTACAGAGAGTGTTCCAGCAGACGAGATCGCTGTTTCTCGCCGACGTGGCGCGCACCGGATCCCGACGCCTCCCACCGCACTCAAGGGCCGCGCCGCTGTCCTTGCAGTCGCTGCAGGTGCCGTCGTCGCTGCAGGCCAGGCCGTCATCGACCACGGACCGTCCGCGCCGAGCACGTCCGAGGAAGTTGCTCTCGCCGCAGGCGCAGCGCCGGCAGCCCCGGGCATCGCCGCCACCGCCGTTCCGCAGGCAGCCAATTTCGCCGCTGACACCACTACGGACGTTTCGGCATCCTCTGCCCCGCAGATCCTGAATGTCGCGAATCCCGTCGATCTCAGCCAGTTCAACGATCTCCTCGCCAAGGGGCAGCGCTTCAGCGAAGAGCGCGCCGCGCGCGAGGCTGCGGCCCGCCGCCCGTTGTTCGTGCTTCCCGCAGTCGGTACGTACACCTCCAACTTCGGTCAGCGCTGGGGAGTTCTTCACGCTGGCGTGGACATCGCCAACGCTATCGGCACCCCGATTCTTGCGGTCGCCGACGGCAAGGTCATCGACGCGGGCCCTGCGGCCGGTTTCGGAATGTGGGTTCGCCTGCAGCACGCCGACGGCACCATCACCGTGTACGGGCACATCGACAGCGCGAACGTCACGGTCGGCCAGGAAGTCATGGCCGGAGACCAGATCGCGCGTATGGGCAACCGTGGTTTCTCCACCGGCCCGCACCTGCACTTCGAGGTTCACCTTCCGGGCGACAGCAAGATCGACCCGCTCCCGTGGTTGGCTTCCCGGGGCATCGGCCTCGGACCCGAATTGGACTGACTGTTCGACCTAGGTGCGCACCGATTCGTCAGGTGCGCACCGAATTGCTAGCAATCCGCCGCGCACCTGATTATTCGGTGCGCGGCTTTCGTCTGCTCAGAGCTTGGTCATGGGCACGCCACCGATGAGCATCATCTTCACGCGTCCCGACGTGCCGAAGTCGACCAACACCATTGCGGAGGTTCCGGTGCCGGTGGACTCCAGAACAGTTCCCAGCCCGTACTTGTCGTGATTGACGCGGTCACCCACGGCGAGAACGAGAGCGTTGTTGCGTGCGCGTGCCGAGCCGAAGCTCGGCGTCGATTGCTGCCCGCGACGCTCGCCGAAACCACCGCCACCGAAACCACCGCCACCGCCGAAACCACCGCCGCCGAAACCACCTGATCTCGGGCGTCCACCGATGCCGGGGTCCTCACGCTTCCATTCGATCAGCGACTGTGGAATTTCCTGCAGGAAGCGCGATTCCGGATTGTTGATCGGCTGACCCCATGCCGAGCGCATGATGGCACGCGTGAGGTACAGACGATGCCGCGCACGAGTGATACCGACGTACGCGAGCCTACGTTCTTCCGACAATTCGTTCGGGTCGCCGAGTGCGCGCATGTGCGGGAATTGCCCGTCCTCCCAACCGGTCACGAAGACGACGGGGAATTCGAGGCCCTTCGCCGTGTGCAGCGTCATCAAGGTGACGACACCTGTTCCGGAATCCGGTATCTGATCGGTGTCGGCGACGAGCGACACCCGTTCGAGGAACGCTGCGAGCGAACCGGGTGCGGGAGATCCTTCCTCTCGCTCCACTTCTACGTCGGCTTCGGCTTCGACTGCGGCGAGGTTGCGCGCTTCGGAGGTGAATTCTCTTGCCACGCTGACGAGTTCGTTGAGATTGTCGAGCCGCGCACCGTCCTGAGGGTCGCTGCTGGCTTCGAGTTCGGCGCGATACCCGGTGCGATCGAGTACTGCCTCGACAACGTCGCCGATGTCCGCGATGTCGTTGCCGTCGTCGTCGGTGCTGTTCAGTACCGAGCGGAGCTCGTCGAGTAGTTCGAGGAACTGGCCGATCAGTTTCTGGGACCGCGAATTGAGCAGTGCGACCTTGCCTGCGGCGGCGTCGTGCAGTGCTGCGGAGAAGCTGATGTCGCGCTGCTCGGCATGGACGGCGACGCATGCTTCGGCACGGTCTCCTATTCCCCGACGCGGCGTGTTCAAGATTCGACGCATGCTCACCGTGTCGTCTTCGTTGGACAACACGCGCAAGTACGCCACCATGTCGCGCACTTCCTTGCGCTCGTAGAAACGCACCCCGCCCACGACCTTGTAGGGCAACCCGAGGCGGATGAAGATCTCCTCCAGCGCGCGCGAGGAGTTGTTGGTTCGATAGAAGACCGCTACCTCGTCGTAGCGCACGTCGTGGTTGTCGACGAGCCTGTCGATCTCCGAGGCGACGAACGACGCTTCGTCGTGCTCGTTGTCGGCCACGTAGCCGACGATGAGCTCGCCCTCCCCCGAGTCCGTCCACAATCGCTTGTCACGCCTACCGGTGTTGCGAGAGATGACCGAGTTGGCTGCGGACAGGATGTTCTGTGTCGACCGGTAATTCTGCTCGAGCAGGATGGTTCGGGCGTCTGGGTAGTCGCGCTCGAACTCCTCGATGTTGCGGATGGTGGCGCCACGGAACGCGTAGATCGACTGATCCGCGTCGCCGACGACACACAGTTCCCCCGGTGCGATAGTGCCTTCGAGTGCTCCGTCGGAATCCTCGCGGCCGACCAGCTCACGCACCAGCATGTACTGCGCATGGTTGGTGTCCTGGTACTCGTCGACCAGCACATGCCGGAATCGGCGACGGTAGTACTCGGCGACCTGCGGAAACGCCTGCAGCAGGCCGACGGTCTCGCCGATCAGATCGTCGAAGTCCATGGCGTTGGCCGACCGCAGCCGTTGCTGGTAGATGCCGTACACCTGAGCGACGAGCTTGGGCAGCTCGACCATCTGCTTGTCGGCGTCTGCTGCGGCGTCCTCGGGTCCGACGAGTTCGTTCTTCAGATTCGAAATCGCCGTCGAGAGCAGCCGAGCCGAGAACTTCTTCGTATCGATCTGCAGGTCTTTGGAGATCATCGTCAGCAGGCGGCGTGAATCGTCGGCGTCGTAGATCGAGAAGTTCGAGTTGAGCCCGGGCAGCAATGATGCCTGGTTGCGGAGGATGCGTACGCAGCTCGAGTGGAACGTCGAGACCCACATGCTGTTGGCCCGGGGGCCGACGAGGCCGGCGACGCGCTCACGCATCTCCGCGGCGGCCTTGTTGGTGAACGTGATGGCCAGAACCTGGCCCGGCATGACCCCCCGCTCGGCCAACAGGTATGCGATACGACGCGTCAGAACAGCCGTCTTGCCCGACCCCGCGCCGGCCACGATGAGGAGCGGCGATCCCGAATGCATGACAGCCTCACGCTGCTGGGGGTTGAGACCCTCCAGCAGGGCTTCGGACTTGGACTTTCCGGGCGCGGGTACAGCAGTGAGGTTTGTGTTCATCGCCTGTCCAGGTTACCGGCGAGCACCGACAGCACTTCACTGGACAGAGCTGTAGTGCACCCGACCGTTCGATGTCCACACCGATCGGTTTGTTTTTGCTAAGCTGCGTCGGGCCGTGCAATCGAGCTCGGGGATGTCCTCATGCGACACCTCCCCCATTCGACGACCCGAGACACCTACGCGACAGAGTCCGCGATCTCGCGTCCGCCAACTGAATGCACGCGCGCCGAGCACTGACAGAGGGTTAACAATGCGCGAATACTTGTCGAACCAAAAGCGTTGCACTGCAGTCATTCAGCAGAGGTTGCAACAAGTTGTCGATTGAAGTTGTTGCGCGATACTAACTTCAAAGCTACTGTTCGGTTTCGAACCAACACGGCAACGTCGACATGCGCAGTTCTGTCCACTCGAACTGCTGAGTCCGAGGTCTTCGGCGACGTCTGATCGCTTGCGCACCTACCGAATCAACCATTTTGTTATGCAGGGGGGCACAGTGGGGCTGGGGGACGAACACGCCGACTACTGCCATGGAAGTCTCACGGCAGACGTTGGCGGACTTGCCGACGCTGTGAAACGCTCGGCTTTCCGGAATCCGAGTGGAACCGCGCTACGGAGCGGCAATACCACAGTGAGTTACAGCGAGATGCTAAGCGCTGCTGCATCTTTGGCAGATTCACTTCGCTACGCAGGCATCGAGCGTGGCGATGTGGTCGGCGTGAACATCGAGCGCAGCGTCGACATGGTCATCTGCATGCTTGCCGCAGTGTATGCCGGTGCTGCATATCTACCGCTGGACCCGTCCAACCCCCACGCTCGAATCGTCTCAGCCCTCGACGCAGTTGAGGCCACCGCCGTGTTTTCCAGGCAGCCCCTCGGCGCCGAAGGGCGCATCGAGATTACGAATGTCGATAGGCTCGGACTTACTTCCACCACTACCGCCTACCACGAACCCCCGACTGCGTCGGGAGCTCGCGATCTCGCTTGTGTCATGTTGACCTCGGGATCTTCGGGCACGCCCAAGGCGGTCATGGTCGAGCACGGATCCATTCTCCGTATCGTCGAACACGATGCGCGATGGGCGATCGATCCGGATGATGTTGTGGCACATATGGCATCGACATCGTTCGACGCTGCGACACTCGAGATTTGGGGCGCACTGGTCGCGGGAGCTACCCTTGCCATTCCGCCACAGCCCGTGGGAACAGCATCCGAGCTGGCCTCCTTCTTCGCTCACCACGACGTGTCGGTTGCATGGCTCACAGCGGGACTGTTTCACGAGGTGGTCGACGACGATCCGAGCCCCCTGGGCCGGCTTCGGTGCCTGATGACCGGCGGAGACGTCGTCTCACCAGTGAGGTGGGACAGAATTCACGCCGAGTATCCGAACGTGCTGCTCGTCAACGGATATGGGCCCACTGAGAACACTGTGTTCACGACGACCTACACCGGGCCGACTCGCGCAGGGACGGTACCGATCGGCACGTCGGTCGGCGGATCCACCGTTGATGTTCTAGATGCCGCGTTGCACTCGGTACGGGCGGGCGGTGTCGGCGAACTTTACACCGGCGGAACAGGTGTCGCCCGTGGGTACCATGCAAGTCCTGGCGTCACCGCGGCGAGGTTCGTCGCCGATCCCCGAGGCAACGGTGGTCGTGTGTACCGCACCGGCGACCTGGTACGCGTAGCATCCGACGGAAATCTGGACTACGTGGGACGCGAGGACGACCAGGTCAAACTTCGAGGTTACCGGGTCGAACCAGGAGAGATTCAGGCTCGCTTGGCCGAGATTCCGGGGGTGGCCACGTCCTATGTGCTGTGCGACAGGAGTTCGGGCAGCGCAAGGCTCATCGCGTACGTCGTCCCCGACACACGATCGAATCAGCCGGTCACGGTCGACTACCTCCGCCATTCCCTCCGCTCTCGCCTCCCCTCGCCGCTGATTCCGTCGTCGTTCGTTCTGTTGGATCGGCTACCCCTCGGCACGACCGGAAAGGTGGATCGCCGTGCGCTACCGGTCGACGTACCCGTAACTTCGCAGACCGCTCGAGCACACCTCGACGGAACCGAGGATGAGGTCGCACGGCTGTTCCTCGGGATTCTCGGCTACCCGATCGACGAACCCACCACCTCGTTCTTCGATTTCGGCGGGGACTCGTTGCAGGCCATGCGCTTGCTGGCAGCGGTCAGAAGGACGTTGTCGGTCGACGTCTCGTTTGCAGACTTCCTCGACGGTTCATCCGTGCGCGCGCTGGCAGCGACGATCGATGCGAGTTCACCCACCGATGTGTCGGAGATTCGCGTCGCTCCAGATCGCGAACGATGGGAACTGTCAGGTGTGCAACAACGCTTCTGGTTCTCCGAGGTGTTGAATCCTGGATCCAGACAACATCATTGCCCACGCAGGTTCGCAGTGACGGGCACGTTCAGCGTCGAGGCGTTCACCAGGGCGCTCGAACACCTCACCGTCGAACATCCGATTCTGCGCACCGCAGTCGATGTGTCGACAGGTAGCCCGTGGGCAGTCGTCCGACCTGCGGCACGTGGAGAGGACCTCGTCAGTTCGGTGAATCTGGAGTTCGTACCACCAGATCGGCGCAATGATGCCGCCGATGCTGCGCTCGATGCGTTCAGCCGCGCTCCGTTCGACCTCCGTTCGGGTCGTGTGATTCGCTGCATGGTTGTTCGTTTGGCCTCCGAGGAACACATCATCTTCCTCGAGGCTCATCACATCGCAATCGACGGATGGTCCTTCGGAATACTCGACCGCGACCTCGGCCGTCTGTACGACGATGCACTCCGCGGACTAGAGTTCCCTGCTCCGGACGCCGAGAAGATCGGGTACGCCGAATATTCGCTCTGGCAACGCGGCCGAGATTCCGGCCTCGAGTACTGGAGCGAACGCCTGGACGGCCTGGAGCCGCTGTCCCTGCCAACCGATCACCCACGTCCACCGACCAGATCGACGGAAGGCTCGGCAGTTCGTCGACATCTCGATGTGGATCTTCTCACCGCGCTCGAACGAACGACGAAGCACTACAACGGAACTCTGTTCATCACGCTCACCTCACTGGTTCACATCCTGCTCTCGCGCTACACGGGAAACACCGACGTCACGGTCGGTGCGGTGGTGGCCGGCCGCGACTCGACGGAGTTCGAATCCGTGCTCGGATGTTTCGTCAACACGGTGGCCCTGCGCTCCGATGTGAACGAGGACCTCTCGGTTCTAGACTTCCTGGCGCAACAGAGAACATCCATCACCTCAGACTTGGCGCATTCCCACGCTCGATTCGAGCGGGTGGTGACTGCCCTCGTCCACGAACGAGACCCAAGTACGACGCCACTGGTTCAAGCGGCTGTGGTTCTCCAGAACACCCCGTCTGCGGGCCTGAGGCTCGCAGGTGGCATCGTGGACGAACTACCCCTCGAACGGCACAGTGCACAGTTCGACGTGACGTTCGAGTTCGAGACGAATGCAACGGGTCTCGAACTGATTCTCGAATACGACACGGCACTGTTCGAGGCCTCGACCATCGAGCAGATGGCTGCAAGGTTCGAGGCGATGGCACGAGCCTCGACCGATCACTACCGGCCGGTCGCCGAACTCCCTTTCATCTTCGACGACGAACTGTGTCTGGTCACCGAGACGTGGAACGACACGGCGCGTGAATTCTCCGACACTCGACCGGTGCATGTGCAGGTCATCGACCAAGCACGACGTACACCCGACCGTATAGCTCTGCGCGACAGCACTTCTCTTCTGACGTACAACGAGCTCGAGCGGCGTTCCAGGTCCCTGGCTCACGCACTTCACGACGCGGGGGCTCGTCCCGGCGACTCCATCCCGCTCGCGGTGTCACCTGGTGTCGAGTTCGTGGTGGCGATGCTCGCAGTCGCCCGATTCGGAGGCGTGTACGTTCCACTGGACATCAAGAGTCCACCCACGCGGTTGGAATCGATCGCTCGCGAAGTATCCGCGCGAATCGTGGTGACGGATTCACCGTCGTTGGGCGACGAGCGCTGGGCCGGCATTCACACGGTCACCACCACCTCGACTGAATCTCCAGGTCACTACGCGGCGCCACCCGACGTGGACAGCGCGCCGACCGATCCGGTCTACACGGTGTTCACTTCGGGTTCGTCCGGCCGCCCGAAAGGGGTTCGGATAGAACATCGTTCGCTCGCAAACCTCTGCGCATGGGCACGCGACGAGTTCGGCCTCGACGGCACGAGGGTCGTGGCACAGACGGTGAACACGGCATTCGATCCGCTGTCGTACGAAGTCTGGCCTGCGCTCACAGCCGGCGGGTGCGTTGCAATTCCCAGCGCACGTGACCTCGAGGACCCCATCGCGCTCGTCGACTGGATAGCGCGTATGCACGTGACCGATACAGTTGTCGTGACTGCGAGAGTCGACTCGGTCTTCGACGAGCTGGACCGCGTCGGCACCTCACTCCGTACCGTTCTGATCGGAGGAGATGTCCTTCGCCGTCGCCCTAGCCCCGAGTGGGACTTCCGCGTGTACAACGCGTACGGACCCACCGAGTCCACCGTCATCGCCACCGCAGGTCGAGTCGAGCCGTCCTCGGTGGCAGACTCGTCGGATCTGCCGACGATCGGCAGGCCACTCCCCAACACCGTCACATACGTGCTCGACCGTCGCGGCAGGCCTGTTCCACCGGGTGTGCCTGGCGAGCTGTACCTCGGTGGCATACAGATTTCGAGCGGGTACGTACGCGAGCATTCACCAGAGACCTCCCCGTTTGGCACCGCGGCGGAGATCTTCGGTACCGGTTCGCATCGGATCTACCGCACCGGCGATATCGTCGAGTGGACTCGGCGCGGCGAGCTGGCTTTCGTCGGCAGGGCGGACCGGCAGGTCAAGATCCGGGGTCACCGCGTCGAGCCTGCCGAAGTGACCGTCGCACTGACCAGCCTCGACGGTGTGACTGATGCCTACGTCCAGGCGAAGCTGTCCGCTCGTGGGACCACGTATCTGCTCGCCCACGTCGTAGCCAGCGGTCGCAGCGTGGACGCGGCACAACTGTCCAGCCGACTGGCCGAGACGCATCCCGCGTACCTGGTGCCCGACAAGATCGTCGTACTCGGCGCATTTCCTCTGACGCCACGCCACAAGATCGACGTCGCAGCATTGCCCGTCCCAGACGACGCAGGCCCGGTCGGAACTCCTCCCACGACTGCGTCGCAGATTCGGTTGGCCGAGGTGTGGCGCTCGGTACTCGGAATCGACCAGGTGGGCATCGAGGACAACTTCTTCGCTCTCGGCGGCGATTCCATAGTCGCCATGACACTCGTGGCGAGCGCGCGGCGTGCCGGGTTCACCTTCACCGCGCGAGATCTGTTCCGGTCTTCGACGATCGAAGCGCTCGCCGACTTCACTCACCCCGAGGCTGCGGGACCTGTCGGAGCAGACATCGGGGCAGTACCGGTCGGGCCCATTGCGCACCTGTATTACCGCGAGGTACCGAGTGGGCTCGCGTTCGATCAGTCCGTGGTGATCGAGCTGGAGAGCGGGGTGAACGTCGACGCGCTTCGACGAGCGATCACCGAAATCGTCGCCCACCACGCTGCCCTCCGAATGCGGGTCACCAGGATGGCAGGATCGCTCGAACAGCACATTCCCGACGTGGACCTGCCGTTCGAAACGACCGTGCTGACGGGTGTGTCCGGCCGGGACACCACCGACGTCGTAGCTGCTTTGCGTACCGCGCCCCGCCCTCTGTCGGGTGCACTGTTCGCGGCAACCCTCGTACTCGAGACAGCCGGTCGTGCAGCACAATTGGTTCTCGTCGGGCACCACCTCGTCATCGACGCTGTGTCATGGCGCATTCTGCTCGATGATCTCGATACCGCCTACGGTCAGCTGACCACTTCGCGCGCTGTCGATCTGGGCCACCCCACCACACCGGTGCGCAGATGGACGCAAGTTCTGCTGACGGACAACGCATCACGGTTCGAAGCGGATCGCGCGGCCTGGAGGTCGACAGTAGCGACTCCGTGGACCCTTCCGCGCTCAGCTGGACCGTCCATCGGGACTGGACTCGTGCGAGACGAACGCACAGTGCATCGAAGCCTGGATCCGCGCTCGACACGAATCGTGACCGCATCGGTCGCCTACGGTTCGACGATCGAGATCGTCGACGTTCTGCTCGCCGCCCTGGGTCGAGTACTCGCGCGCAGAGCCGGCACGTCCCGCGTCGTACTGGCGATGGAGGGTCATGGTCGGGACGAATCATTGTCGTCAGGAACCGATTTGAGTCGGACCGTCGGTTGGCTCACCGACTACTATCCGTTCGCGCTCGATGTTCAGGACGGTGACTGGGACGATCGCCTCGAGTCGGTACACCGTCAACGTACCGCCGCACCGCACACGTCCGGATACGGAGTGCTCGTCGCACACGATGGCCCATCGGGACAGTTGTCGCGGTACGGCCGGCCCGAGGTGTCCTTCAATTACCTGGGGAGATTCGAAAACGTCCGCATCGGAGGAAAACTAATTACCGGTGTCTCCTCGATCGAGCTGAACCAAGACTCGAGATCTCCACGACTGCACGTCCTCGATATCGTCGGGGTCCAACGCGACGGGGAACTGCGATTCGACTGGACTTATTCTCCGCACGCACACGAACTGGGTGACATCGAGTCGCTGGCCGATGGGTTGATCGCGGAACTACGATCGTTCGCCGACGTGAACGACTCGGACGAGAACAACCCTGCCGCCCTCATCTCACCGCATGCCGGTGTCGCCGAGCACAGTCTGAATCGAGTTCTTCCCGGAGTCGCGGACATCGACGACGCGTATCCGTTGACCCCCATGCAACAGGGTCTGATCTTCCACAGCCTCGTCTCCGCCGACCGTCGCGCGTACCTGGAACAGATATCGATCGACATCTCCGGTATCGCCGACGTCACCAACCTCGCGAAGGCGTGGCAGCGGGCTTCCGAGAACTTCGAGGTACTCCGTACACGCTTCGTCCTGGAGAACGTTCCGCACCCCTTGCAGGTCGTGGACCGGGCCACCGTCGTTCCGGTCGAATCGGTCGACTGGAGCCTTCTCGACGAGTCGGGCCTCTCGGACGCACGGCGTCGTTTCGTCGCTGCCGACGCCGCACGCGGACTCGAATTGACCGACTCCCCGGTCATGCGTGTGACGGTGGCAGATCGCGGTCGCAAGAGTGTCACCCTGTTCTGGACCTTTCACCACGCGCTTCTCGACGGGTGGAGTGGAATGCAGGTCCTTGGAGAGGTTCTGGCCGAGTACGCGGCCTTACGAGACGGCACCCACCACCGACCGCGAGCACGGGCCCCGTTCCGCACATATGTCGAGTGGTTGCTCCGGCAGGACAGTTCCGCAGCGAAAGCATTCTGGACACGTAGGCTCGCAGGCCTGCACGCTCCCACCGCACTCCCCTTCGATCGTCCGCGTCGTTCGGGCCACCGCGGCATCTCGGATGGATCGGTGTCGGTGACCTTGTCCGTCGAGCAATCGGGCGCTCTGAGGTCGACAGTGCGTACTGACCGAGTCACCTTGAACACGGCGTTCCAGGCAATGTGGGCGCTACTACTTCACCGATACACCGGCGACAGCGATATATGCTTCGGCGCAACGACATCAGGACGGCCGGCACGACTTGCCGATGCCGACACCATTGTGGGGCTCTTCCTCAATGCCGTACCAGTGCGAGTCGACGTCGACGAGTCCGCACAAGTCCAGCAGTGGATCGGCGGAATCCAGAACGATTCCATCGACGCGTTGGTACTCGACCACGTATCCCTCCCAGATATTCGTTCCTGGAGCGAGGTCGAATCGGGTGCTTCACTGTTCGATTCGATCCTGGTCTTCGAGAACTACCCGATCGACCCAGAGATGGGAACTCGGCACGGGTTGAGCATCGAATCGGTGACGGGGCACAGTGGGACCAACTACCCCTTGAACGTCGTAGCCTATCCAGAGGAGCAGTTCAGGATCCTCCTGCGTTATGACAGCGCACTCTTCGATCGCGCAACAGTCGAACGCATCGGGATGCACTTTCGGTCCCTGTTGGAGTCCTATGCGTCTGGGGTCGACTCACTGTCCGACCTGAAGATGGTCTCAGGTGCAGAACGCTCACTGTTGCTCGACGAGTGGTCAGGGCGAGGCACGCGCGCGGCTCCTTCGGAACGTGTCCATAAGGCAATCGAGCGCATCGCACTCAACAACGGCGATCGAATCGCATTGGAGGACAGCGCGAATCGGACCGCCACCTACCGCGAGCTCTGGGATCGGTCCGAGAAACTGGCGACCAGGTTACGAACCTACGGAGTGGGGCGCGGAACCCTCGTCGCAGTAGCCGTGCCTCGGAGTGTCGACGCCGTCGTCGCGACGCTCGCCGTGTTGATCGCAGGTGCCGCATACGTGCCGATCGAGACTCGGGCGCCGGCTCAACGCGTATCGGCCGTGTTGGAGGCGACCGACCCGGTTGCGGTTCTGGTGACACCGGAAACGGACCTGGATCCGCTCCGCGGCTATCTCACGCTTTTCATGGCCGACACGTCGTTGGGTTCGACACCCCTGTCGGCAACGCCGACGACGTCCGGGCCCGACGATCTCGCGTACGTGGTGTTTACGTCAGGGACGACCGGTCGTCCCAAAGGAGTCATGGTCCAGCACGGGGGCCTTCGATGCGTGGTCGGCTCGGTAGCAGAGCTCTACGACCTCCGACCTGACACGCGCGTGCATCATGTGTGCTCGCTGGCCTTCGACGGCGGTATCCAAGATCTCTTCGCGGCACTCGTCTCCGGGTCTAGGTTGACTCTCGACGACGCCGACGCCGAGGACTCGTTGTCGAACCGACTACGCGCCTCGGGTGCGAATGTCGTGTCTCTACCGGCATCGTTGGTGGCAGCGGTCAATGGAGACCTTCCCGACCTTCGCATCGTCGGATCCGGTGGCGACACCCTCCCTGCGTCGGCGGTGGAGGCCCAACAGGGGCGCCAGCTGATCAATCTGTACGGACCGAGCGAAACGACGATTCTCGCCACAACACACCAGGCCCCACCGTCCGGCGGCGGTCGTCTTCCGCTCGGTACCCCCATTTCCGGTGCCAGGACGTACGTGCTGGATCAGCAGCTGAGACCGGTCGCGATCGGCGTGACCGGCGAGCTGTACATAGGTGGAATCGGGGTGTCGAGAGGCTATCTCGGACAATCGGCGACAACGTCTGCCAGGTTCGTGGCGGATCCGTTCGGCGACGCCGGGTCTCGCCTGTACCGAACCGGAGACCTAATCATGTGGACTCCTCTCGGTGAACTCGACTTCGCGGGACGCTCCGATCATCAGGTCAAGATCCGAGGGTTTCGAGTGGAGACAACCGGTGTCCAGCACGTACTCGACGGCCATGGCCTCGTAGTCGAATCTCTGGTGACCGCAACACATCCAGCAGGAAACGAACGTCAGCTGACGGCATCCGTGCAGCAGAAACCAGGTGCCGCGCTCACCCGTGAGGATGTGCGGGCCTACGTTCGCGCAGTACTGCCGGAGTACATGGTTCCCACCGCTGTCGTCCTCCTCGATTCGTTCCCACTCACGACCAATGGAAAAGTCGACCGCGCTCGGCTACCGGATCCGACTCGGAACGACGTCGTCTCCGGCGTGTACCGCGCCCCGTCCTCTCCGACGGAGTCGTCGATCGCCGAGGTGTGGCGCGAACTTCTCGGGGTGGCCCAGGTGGGCGCCGACGACGACTATGTGGCGCTCGGTGGCGACTCCATACTGAGCCTTCGGATGAGTTCGAGGCTGTCGACGACGTTCGCCGTCGAACTGACACCACGCGACATCTTCGACTCCCCCACGATCGCGCTCCTGTCGGATCGTATCCAGGACTTGATCC
Source organism: Rhodococcus sp. EPR-157 (assembly GCF_001647195.1). Taxonomy (GTDB): domain Bacteria; phylum Actinomycetota; class Actinomycetes; order Mycobacteriales; family Mycobacteriaceae; genus Rhodococcoides. Next base: position 17,797 of record NZ_LVCV01000425.1, read on the forward strand.
TGCTCGAGCTGGAGCAGCAGGCCGGTCTCCCCTCCTACCCCGAATCGAGGTGAACGTTCGTGTCGACGTCACGCGAGGAACGAATCGCAGCGCTACCCGAACACCTGCGCTTGCTCTTTCACGACCGAAGCACAGGATCCGAAACCACATCACTGGATGATTCGATCGGTTCGGTGACGACCGAGAACGAATTGCCTCTGTCGCTCGCGCAGGAGCGACTGTGGTTCGCACACGAATTCGATCGCACCAGTGTGGAATACAATGCACCGCGCATCACACGATTGACCGGTTCACTCGATCGTGCCGGCCTGCAGAGCGCACTCGATTCCCTGGTGGTCCGTCACGAAGCGCTACGCACGACGTTCGATTCCTCCGATGGCGTCGCATTCCAAACCGTACTTCCGCCGAAACCGGTGACGATAGCGACCATCGTCACCGAGACTGCACAAGATGTGACGGAAGCGCTGATGCGCGAGGCTACAACACCGTTCGACCTGCGCTCCGATCAACTGCTCCGGGCAACCCTGTTGAAAATTGCAGCGCAAGAGCACATTCTGTGCTTGGGAATGCACCACATCGTGGCGGACGGTTGGTCCGCCGGACTGTTGATGCGCGACCTCGCGGCGCTGTACAACTCCTCGGTGACCGGCCGCCCGGATACTTTGCCCGCCTTACCGACTCGATACGTCGATCACGCCGTGTGGCAACGTGAGCAACAGTCCACCGAATCGACCAACCGGCGAACACGACTCTGGGCGGAACGGATACGTGACCTCCCGCCGATGGAATTGCCCACCCAGTTCGTTCGTCCACCGATGCGCACCTCGGGTGGCGGTCAAATACCTTTCGTGGTCGACAATGCCGTTCTGTCGCGCCTTCGCGATCTTGCCACCGACGTGGGCGCGACCCTGTTCATGGCGATGACGACTGTTCTTCAGACAGCATTGCGGCGCTATACCTCTCAGCAGGAATTCGGAATAGGAACCGTCTCGTTCGGTCGCTCGAGACCTGAGGTTGAGAACGTCGTCGGAGTGTTCATCAATACACTCGTCATTCGCTGCGAGGTCGACGACGACGAGTCCTTCCGCAGCGCGCTCTCGCGGACACGCGAGAGCGTACTCGACTCCTTCGCCAACGAGGACTTGGCTTTCCAACACCTCGTCGACGAAGTGGGCGCAGAAAGAAACACAGGCCTACCACCGATCGTCCAGGTGATGCTCTCGATCCAATCCGCTTCGGATCGCGCTCCGTTCCACGGTCTCGCATCGAGCGACGTGGAACTAGCGTCGACTGCGACCGACCTCGATCTGACGATAGACCTGACAGAACACAGCGGAGGACTCGGCGGCATCGTCGAGTACAGCACCGATCTGTTCGACAGCCGATTCGTGACGCAGTTCGCTCGCCATCTGTCCGCCCTCCTCGAATCAGCGGTCGACCATCCCGACGATCCCATCGGGTCGTTGTCGATGCTCGATGAGCAGGAGACTGCTGCGCTCATCGGTGTCGGTAACGACACGTCGTACCCCGTCGGTGCACCCCGACGCGTGGATGCCTTGATCGCAGAGAGCATCAGCCGGAGCCCGCACGCCGTGGCCGTGCGGTTCGGGACGACACAGCTCACCTACGCAGATCTGGATCGACGAGCAGACTCCCTCGCTCGCCGACTACTCGCAGCGGGCGCCTCGGACCGAGAACCGGTCGGGCTTCTCGCACGGCGGGACTCCGACACGATCGTCGCTGTGCTCGCGATCCTTCGGACAGGCGCAGCAGTTCTCCCGATCGATGCCGACGCGCACGATGCAGCAGTCGCGTCGATCCTCGACGATGCCTCGGTTCGCGTGATCACCGGCGCCGACGCGCCCCCGAACCCGTTCGTTTCGCGTCGGTTCGTTCCTGTCGACTCCATCGACGACAGAGGTCTCGGCCCGCTTCCACCCTCCAACGGCGGACCGACGGACATCGCCTACGTCATCTACACGTCCGGCACGACGGGTCGCCCCAAAGGTGTCCTCGTCGAGCATCGGAATGCCCATCACATCGCTTCGTCGTGGAACGTGCGGTACGGCTTCGACGATGCGCCACCGACGGTGCTCTCGGTGTCTGCACCGTGGGTCGACCTCTTCTTCGGTGATCTGTTGATGGCCTTGCCTTTCGGCGGCACGATGGAAATCGCACCTGCCGCGGCCCTGGAAGATCCGGAGGAATTGGTCGACCTCCTGCTGGCGTCCGAAGCGGACGTACTGGCCTCTGTTCCCGGTCTTGCATCGGCGATCACGACGGAACTGTCGGCCCGCGGTACACGAGCCGACTCGCTTCGACTCGTTGCGATCGGATCCGAGGGATGGCGCCCCGCCGACGCAGTGGCGCTCGTCCGTGTCCTCGATCAGGAGAAGTGCACCGTCGTGGACGCGTACGGCGTCACCGAAGCGACGATCGATTCGACGGCATTCACGGTCCACACTGCCGGCAGGACCGTAGCACTCGATTCAAATTCGTTCGTTCCGATCGGAACCCCGCTGCCCAACACGAAAGCGTACGTGGTCGACGATCTCGACCGCCCGGTCCCGTTCGACGTCCCCGGTCAGCTCCTCATCGGCGGCGGAGGAGTGGCCAGGGGCTACCTCGGCCTACCGGACGCGTCCGAAGCCAGTTTTTCGGCCGATCCTTTCGACAACCGACTCGACGCACGTGTGTATCGAACCGGTGACGTGGTGAAGCGACGACGTGACGGAAGCATCGAGTTCGTCGGACGCTCGGACGATCAGGTCAAGATTCGTGGCTACCGAGTGGAACTGGGACAGATCGAAGTAGCCCTGTCCAGTCACCCCGACGTCGCCGAGGCGACCGCTGTCGCAGGAGAGGACCGTAACGGACGGACAAGGGTCGACGGCTACGTTGTGGCCCGCGCTGGCGTCGCGCTCGACTTGGAGGACGTCAGACGGACCACCTCCGAACTCCTTCCTGCACATGCCATCCCTTCGACCGTCACGGCAGTCGTCGACAAGCTACCCCGTTCGGCCGCAGGCAAAGTGGAGAAGCGCTCACTGCCTGCGCCCGCCGAGACCGACACCGACTCTCTACACCGAGTGCCTCGTACGTCGACCGAAGCAGCCCTGCGACGCATCTGGTCGGACGTACTCGGTCTCGATGAAGACGCTCTGTCCGTCGGGGCGAACTTCTTCGACCTGGGCGGAGACTCGATTTCGAGTCTGCAAATCGTCAGTCGCGCCAGGCGAGCAGGGCTCGCATTGACGACGAAGCTTGTCTTCGCGCATCAAACGATCGCTGAACTGGCCGGATACGTCACAACGCGCGAATCCACGGCAACCGCGGGGCCCTCCGTGCACGGGCACGTTCCTCTCACCCCCGTTCAACGGGATCTGTTGGACCGAGATGCGGCCACGAGCAACCGGGCCAACCAAGCAGTCTTACTGGACATTGCGACCGACTTTGACATCGAGGCGCTCAACTCCGCGATCGACAGTCTGTTCGTGCACCACGATGCGCTTCGAATGACCTTCACGAAGAACGTCACCGGATGGCATCAAAGCAATCGTGCCCCTGGACGCGAGTTCACGCCGGACGTCGAGCACATCGATCTGACTGCATCAATCGAGTCAGAATTCACCTCACGCACCCAGTACGAGGTCGAACGAGCCTCTCGCCCATTCGACCTCAGCAACGACCCTCTGCTGCGCGCCGTCGTGATCACGGGCGACCGCACCGCCCATCTTCTGCTCGTCGTACATCATCTGGTCATCGACGGCGTGTCGTGGCGACTGATCCTGGACGACCTCGAGACGGCGTACGACTCGGCCCGCATCGGCACCGGCTCGAACTTGGGTGCCAGAACAACCTCGTTTCTCGACTGGTCCGTCGGTCTCGAATCCGCGGTCGACAACGGTACATTCGACGACGAGTACCCTTACTGGCTCGCTGTTCTCGAACGGCTGGACCACAGTCCAGCGGTGCCACGCGACGTCTCCCGACCCATGTCCTCGAACCGGTCGGCTCACGTGACGTTCGAGCTCGACTCCGACACCACCTCGTCGCTCGTCGATGCCGCCACTGCCTTGCGTACCGGCCTCGACGACGTACTGCTCGCGGGTTTCGCCTTCACCATGACAACCTGGGCGGGTTCGCCCGTGCCAATTCTCATGGAGGGCCACGGACGCGAGGAACAGATTCTCGCCGCCGATCTCTCTCGAACCGTCGGATGGTTCACCACAGTCTTTCCGGTCGTGCTGCCCGACATCACAGCACTGGCGCCGGCTGCAGGCGTCGATGCCATTGCCACGTACATGTCTGCGATACCGAGTAAGGGAATCGGGTACGGGCTGCTTCGCTGGCGCGAACACGGCCGGAGGCTGCCGTCGCCCGAGCCCGAGGTGACCTTCAACTACCTCGGACGGTTCGAACGGCCGTACGACGACTCTGCGACCCTCGTCCGCAGCTGGCAGCCTGTTGCCTCCGAGGATGCGCACGAACGGACCCACCTGCTGGATGTCTCGGTCGTCCTTCGACACGGTCGTGTGTCCGTTCGGTGGGATTACTCCCCGTCCGTGCACGATGCGGCCACCATGGATGACCTTGCGCAGAGGTACCGACAGCGCCTGGAGGAACTGGCGTCGTTCGCCGAACACCGCACCCGGTCGCGCCACTCGGTCATGGCTTTGACGCCGATGCAACGCGGCATGGTCGTGCACGCACTCGATGCCGGCAACCATGACACTTACGCGAGCCTAGTGAACATCACGGTCGATGGGGTCGACAACGTCGATGCTCTAGTCCGAGCGTGGGAGAACACAGTTCGACGCCACGACGTGCTACGGATGGCTATCGCCTGGGACGACCACGGCGATCCCGTCGCCGCGATCCATCCCTCGGCTCGAATGCCGGTGGAGACGCTCGACTACACAGATCGGGGTGCCGACGAAGCGATCGCCCTCCGCGAGCGGTTGGAACAGTCGACGATCGATATTTCGAGCACCCCATTGATGAAGTTGTGGATCGTGCGCACCGCTCCTGACCGAGTACACATGATGTGGCTATGCCACCACCTTGTCCTCGACGGGTGGAGCTCGTCCGCTGTGGTGTCCGACGTACTCGCCGAGTACCGCGTAATGGAGATCGACCGAAATACCACGATCCCGGATCGAATCCCGTTCTCGCATTATCTCGACTGGCTGGAGAGACAGGATCGCGATGCCGCTCGTAGGTACTGGGCGGACTATCTCGAATCGTTCACCGAAGCGACACCGCTTCCGTTGAACCGGAACCGAAACCGCGTGGCATCCGAACATCGTCATCACACGGTGGCGTTGGATGTCGAGGCCAGTGCAGCGGTCGCCGAGTACGCCACAGCACAGCGCGTCACCCTCAACACGGTCGTTCAAGCGGCGTGGGCGCGCGTGCTCAGCTGGCATTCGGGCCAGCAGGACGTGCGCTTCGGAGCCACTACCTCGGGTAGGCCCACCGACCTGCCGCGCTCGGACACGATGATCGGTATGACCATCAACACCGTTCCGGTGCGGGTGTTCGTGGGTCAGCAGGCACTCGGGCCGTGGCTCAGAGACATTCAAATGGATCTCGTGTCGTCGCGTGAGCACGAGTTCCTGGCACTGACGGACATTCGATCCTGCAGCGGTGTCGACGGTGGCCGCACGCTGTTCGACAGTATCGTGGCGTTCGAAAACTACCCTCTCGCTTCATCTTCCGATGCCACCGCAGGCCCGAGGGTAGTGAGCATCAAGGCCGACGAGGCGACGCCGTACGCGATCACCCTGACCGTGCACGCCGGTGAAAACTTGACGGTGTCACTCGGATACGATGCTGCCGTCGCGTCACCGACGTTCGCCGAAACGTTGCTCGAACACCTCCTCCGAACTATCGAGTCGTGGACGAGCGGTGCTGCCACCACAGCCGGGGACGCTCTGTGGACAGAGGGAGAGGTCTCCAGGCTCGTCGAGGTCGGCACCGGTCTGCCTTCACCCATCCCGGACGCCCGCGTCGATACACTGTTCCGCCGGCAGGCACTTGCCGAACCGCACCGCACAGCGGTCGTCGACGGGCACGAGAAGATCAGTTATCGAGAACTTCTGGAACTCTCCGACTCGGCCGCGCAGCGCTTGGCGAGCGTAGGCGTGGCACCCGGCGACTCCGTCGCCTTGCTGTCGAAACCGTCGATCGATGCGGTGGT
>NZ_LVCV01000426.1 GCF_001647195.1 Rhodococcus sp. EPR-157
ACCGGGGCTCGGGTGCTTCTCGCCGAGAACGACGACGTCGAGGTACCCGGCCACCTGTCGGTTCACTCGTTCGCATCGCTGATCCTTGGTGACCGACCGTCGACTGCGCGAGAGGCTTCGCGTTCGGAGTTCGCCGGGGCGATCGCTTACATCATGTACACCTCGGGTTCGACGGGATTGCCCAAGGGCGTCGAGATTTCTCACCGAAGCATCGTCACCAGGGCGACGGACCCGACACTCGTCGAGTGGGACCGACCGGTGGTTCTGTTTCATTCCCCGATCGCCTTCGACGCGAGCACCTACGAGCTGTGGGTTCCCTTGCTGAACGGCGGCACCGCCGTGGTTTCCGAGACGGAACTGACCCCGCATTCGATCTCCGAATCGATTCGGACGCATCATGTATCGTCCATGTTCGTCACGGCAGCTCTGCTGAGAGCAGTGGCCGACGAATCACCGGAGAGCTTCAACGGGCTCGACGTGCTGCTTGCAGGCGGCGAAGCACTCCACGCGAGCACAGTCGACCTTGTACTCGATTCATCCGACGGAATCCGCATAAGGAACGGTTACGGGCCGACGGAGACAACGACCTTCGCAGTCACCCACGAACTCTCGTCGTCCGACGACACACGAGCGTCCATTCCGATCGGACTGCCGCTGCACAACACGAGTGCGTTCGTGTTGGACTCACGACTTCGACTGGTGCCCGACGGCACTCCTGGCGAACTGTATCTCTCGGGGGACGGAACAGCGCAGGGTTATCACCGGCGACAGGCACTGACCGCCGAGCGATTCGTCGCGAACCCGTTCGGATCAGGAGATTCGATGTACCGAACGGGCGACATCGTGACGCGTTCGCCGCAGGGCACGCTCGGGTACATCGGCAGAGTCGATCACCAGGTCAAAGTACGCGGGTTTCGTATCGAACCCGGTGAGGTCGAGCGAGCTCTCGAACTCCATCCAGCGGTCAGGACCTCGGTGGTGATCACACGCGATCGGGGTACCGGACGCGAACTACTGGGTTACGTCGTTCTCACCGACACGGCAGAACTCGCCGAGTCCGACCTCCTGACGCACGCGCGGACCTACCTTCCCGACTTCATGGTCCCGGCACACATCGTCGTCGTTCACTCGATTCCGACGACCGCCAACCAGAAGCTCGACGTTGCTGCACTCCCAAATCCGGCGCCCTCGGAACTCAACGAGTTCCGAAGCCCGAGTTCACCCGAGGAGCACTTGCTTCTCGACATCTGGGCCGACGTACTGGACCGTCCAGCAGAGGAATTGAGCGTAAACGACAACTTCTTCGACCTTGGTGGAGATTCCATCGTCGCGATGCGTGTGGTGACCCGGATCCGTTCCAGGACCGGGAAGGTGCTGGCGCCACGGCGACTGTTCGAAGCAGCGACGATTGCGGCACTCGCGGCCGAACTGCACTCGTCCGAAGCACCGCTCATCGCACCGGGACAGCCTCTCGAGGACCGACGGACGCCAACACAGCTGACACCCGAGCAGCATCGGCTGTGGATCCTTCACCAGATCTATCCGGAGGGAACGGAATACAACACGGCATTGGTTCTGGACATCGACTCTCCTACCGAAACCGATGTGATCGCCGGCGTTGTGGACCAGCTGCTCGAGCGTCACCAGATCCTGCGCACCACCTACGACAACGTCGACGACACGCCGCACGCACATGTGAACGAATCGGTGAAGCTCTCTATGCACGTCGCCGAGTTCGCCGCGACAACGGACGCTGTCGAGGTGGCGGTGTCACGCGCGATCGCAACACCGCTCGATCTAGGGCGAAGCCCGGTCGGAGTTCACTCGATTCCCTCCGACGGCCGAACAACGCTGGTACTCACCGTCCATCACATCGCGACCGACGGTTGGTCCATGGCAATACTGGCAGGAGAGTTCGCGGCCCTCTACGCGCAGGCCGTCGGATTGCCGCACTCACCGCTGCCGACGCAAGTCCCCCAGTACGCCGACAGCGCGCGCACGCTGCGCGAGCACGCCGACATCGCGCGGCGAGTGTCCTATTGGCGCGACACGCTGGCGGGTGTCGAGGCCATGGATCTTCCTCTCGATCGTCCACGACCGATGCTCAGGGACACGCGAAGTGGTGTCGTTCCAGTGCGGATCGAAGCAGACGTGCTCGTCGAGATCCGGGCACTCGCTCGTCGAGCACGAACCAGTGTGTTCGCGGTATTGGCCACGGCATCGGCTGTGATGCTGGCCCGATACTGCAACCAACGCGACGTTGTATTCGGCACCCCGGTGTCGGGCCGAGACGACGACCCGAGGCTCGAATCAGTGGTCGGCAACTTCGTTCGTACGTTGCCGATCCGCACCATGGTCGAGGAGAAGTCGTCTTTCTTCGAACTGCTACGGCCCATGGCATCGACGTTGTCAGACGCGCAGGAGCACGTTCTCGAGTTCGACACGATCATCGAGACCGTCGGAGTCGAACGCGACCCTGGCCGTACGCCGTTGATCGACGCGGTCGTCACCTTCGACAGCACACCGAACCCGCATATCGTCGACGGCCCCGTTCGCCTGGCCGATACGCCGCGCGCCGAGGTCGACACGAGCCACGACATCGGTATCGATCTCGCAGAGGTCGACGGAACGTGGTCAGGCCAGCTGACATATGCGTCGGCTCTGTTCGATCGCGGGAGTGCCGAAGCCATGTCCGAGCATCTCGTGAGAATACTGACCCACGTGGTCGCGAACCCCGATGAACCGCTCGAGACATTCACCTTGTTGTCGGAGGTCGAACGAGGCATCGTTCTCGGACAGTGGAACTCCACACCGTTCGAATCTCCTGCGCGACGGACGTTCCACGAATTGTTCTCCGAAAGAGTGCGTCTGAACCCCGATTCGCTTGCTGTGACGTTCGGTATCGAATCGGTGACATTCGCCGAGTTGGAGGCTCGCACCGACCGACTTGCACACCGCATCGCCCTACGTGGAACAAAGCTCGAGGACAGGGTCGTCGTTCTGCTGGAACGCAGTATCTCCGCGATCGTGGCCATGTTGGCAACAGCACGCGCGGGCGCAGCGTTCGTTCCGGTCGAACCATCGATGCCCGTCGACAAGATCGAACACATCCTCGCCGATACCGACGCTGTGCTCGTAGTCACGGCATCCCAGCACGCGGGCCTCGTCGACTCGGTGCCGGACACGCTGTTCGTCGACGACCCTTTCGTCTCCCCCGACGCCGACCGCGCCGAAGCACGCGTGGCCGCAGGACCCGACGATCTTGCCTACGTGATGTACACGTCGGGCTCTACCGGAAAGCCGAAAGGCGTTGCCGTCGAACATCGGAACATCGCTCACCTGGTCCAGGTCTGGGACCGGTACTACGGATTGACCGAACGACCGCCGACCTGCCTGTCGGTGTCTCCGCTCAGTGTCGACCTGTTCTTCGGCGACTTCCTGTGGTCGACATTGTTCGGCGGTACAATGATCATCTGCCCTGACGAAACCCTCGCCGATACAAGCGCTCTCGTCGATCTACTCGATGAGACCTCGGCCGATTTCATGGTCACCGTCCCAGCGGTCGCGACCGCACTCGCACGCGAACTGGCGTGGAGAGAGCGCACCTCGACATCCCTGCGCGTCCTGGCGGTCGGATCCGAAGGATGGCGGGTAGAGGACTGCTCAGCACTGCTGGAACGTCTCGGACCCGACACGTTGGTCGTCAACGCCTACGGCGCAACCGAAAACACCATCGACGCCTCATTGCACGTCGCCAACCGTCACAGTCTAGGTACCGGGCCGTTCGTACCCATCGGCGTTCCACTCCAGGACACGCCCATGTACGTGGTGGACGACGCGATGCGGCCGGTACCGATCGGCGTGACCGGTGAGGTTCTGATCGGCGGCGGCGGAGTCGGGCGCGGATATCTCGGGCTTGCGGAACTCAGCGCGTTCCGATTCCCGCCGGATCCGGTATCCAACGGGGACACTTCCGTATATCGTACGGGCGATCTCGCCAGGTGGACGCGAGCGGGATATCTGGAGTTCGTGGGACGCACCGACGACCAAGTCAAGATTCGCGGATTCCGAGTCGAGCTCGGAGAGGTCGAACAGGCTCTTCGCGGGCACCCGTCGGTACTGTCCTGCGCCGCAGTCGCGCACGATACCGGTACCCGGATCGAACTCGTCGGCTACGTGGGCGCCGACAGCGACGCGAACCTCGGCGAAGCCGAAGTGAAGGCCTACTGCCGAACTCGACTGCCGTCGTATGCGGTACCCGCTGCCGTGCTCTTTCTCGACGAGATGCCGTTGTCCGCGAGCGGCAAGATCGACCGACGCGCCCTACCGTCGGTATCGGAGCGTGAAATGCAGTCCACCGTCGTCGACGAGATCAGAACCCACGTCGAGCAGAAGCTGGTCGACGTTCTTGCCGATGTCCTTGCCAGGCCACGTGGAACCATCGGAATCGACGACGACTTCTTCGACCTCGGTGGAGATTCGGTGCTCAGCATCTCGCTCGTGTTCCAAGCGCGATCAGCAGGACTGGTGGTGCAGGCACGTGAGCTGTTCACGCATCGCACGATGCGCGCTCTCGCCCGCGTCGCCGTCGAGGTCGGTTCGACCACGCCGACCAAGGACGACACCTCCGATGCGCGGGTATCGCCGACGCCGATCCAACGTGATCTTCTGGATACGATGACGACGGCACCCGAGCTGTTCGGGCAGTCCGTACTCGTCGACTGGAACGGCAGTATCGATCCCGACGTCCTCGCGCGGGCGCTCGACTCCGTTGCCGAACACAACGACGC
>NZ_LVCV01000427.1 GCF_001647195.1 Rhodococcus sp. EPR-157
ACATTCTCCGAGGCTCGAGTGCGCGAGCGCGTGAAAGACCATTGCGGAAGCTCGCTGACCGAGCGCGCGCTGTTCCACGTGACGGCGTGGTCCAGTTCCGACCGCGCGATCCTGTTGCTCACATGCCACCACCTGATCATCGATTCGCTCTCGTGGCCGGTTCTGCTCGCCGATCTGGAGCAGCACTACGCACGAACACTCGATGACGAGGTCCCCGGTTCGGTGACAGGACGTGCGCCGTTCGCACAGTGGGCGAACCGACTCGAAGACCACACGAAGAAGGGTGGCTTCGACGACGAGCTCGAATTCTGGGAAAGCCAGCCGATTCCTCGGCCGCTACCCGGCGTGGAGAACGGCGATGCACAGGCCGGACACGTCGAGTCCGTCACTGTGCGACTGGAGGCTTCCGACTCCCTCATCATCCTCGACCACACGCCCGCCGTACTTCGTTCGACGGTCAACGACGTACTTCTCACCGCGGTTGCCACAGCGCTGAGCAGATGGACCGGCCGCACCACCGTAGACATCGAGGTCGAGTCTCACGGCCGTCAGAACCTTTTCGACGATCTCGACATCTCGCGCTCGATCGGGTGGTTCACCACAATTCATCCGCTCTCACTGCATGTCCCGGACCCCCAGACACGTGATGTTCCCTTCGATTGGAGCGCAACCCTCAGGTCGGTCAAGAAGTCGCTTCGTGCTGTGCCGGGCGGAGGGATCGGTTTCGGTGCACTCACGACGTACTCCGGTCAGCACACTCGCGGCGGCGAGTTGCGCACGTCCGCGCCCAGACGTGCTGTTCAACTACCACGGCCGCACGTCCGTCGCTACAAACGGAACGGGCGTACGACTACTTAGGTCGGTAGAGCACGAACTAGCGCCGACCGAGCCGTCGACGCACCAGGTCGAGATCGTCGGCGCGGCAGACGACGCCGGGATCGAATTCGTCGTCCGATATCACCGCACCATCCACACCTCGGGTGAGGCCCACGCTCTTGCGGACGGCATTGCAGATGCACTGGCGGACCTCGCCGCGCATGTCAGATCCAAGGCCTCCAAGACTGCAGGAGCACCACGATGACAGATCTCGCCGACGTCGCCCACCGACTCGCCCGCAGCCACGGCGTCACCAACTTCCAACTCGCCGCGCGAATCAGAGGACGAGACTACAGCGCCGCTGCCGGACCCTCGTCGGGATTGGAAAGCGCACCCGTCGACAACGAAAGCGCCTATCCCATCGGCTCGGTCACCAAGGCCGTCACCGCTACAGCAATCATGGTTCTCGTCCAGGAAGGTGACCTGGAGCTCGACGAACCGCTCGCGGACATCCTTCCCGAGTTGCGTTCGGCATCCTGGCCTGCGCTGGGAGCAGTCACTGTCGAGCGAGTTCTATCCCACACTGCCGGGTTCGCATCGTCGGTCACCATCGACGATGCCCGAGCCACAGATCGGGCTCGCTGGATCTCGACCTATGCACGCCACCACGATCTGGCGTTGGTCCCGGGCACAGCCTTCTCGTACTCGAACATCGGATACGTGCTGGCGGGCAGAGTGCTCGAGGCGGTGACCGGGATGCCATGGCACATCGCAGTGACCGAGCTGGTGCTGCGCCCGGTCGGAGTCAAACCCGGCTTCGTGCTGCACGAGTCAACTCGCCCAACGGTATCGGGACATGTCACGACGAACAGCGGGCGAACAGTGCCGATCACGACCACCAGTCTGATCGGTGTCGAGGAACCGGCCGGGGGTCTCACAGCATCTGCGCAGGACATGGTGAGGATCGCCGAAGCGGCGTTCATCGGCAACGGCCACGACCTGCTCGACGCAGCGACACGTGCCTCCCTCTGCAGAGACCGGACGGGTGACTCCATCACAGGGCCTTTCGGTTTGGCCGACGGATGGGGAATGGGATGGGCCCGATACGAAAACGGGGACGCGACATCAGTCTGGATGGGTCATGACGGAAACAGTGAGGGCACGTCTTCTCACATCCGAATCAACCCGGTCACCGGGGATGTGGTTGCACTCAACACGGGCTCGTCTTCGGGAACGCAGATGTGGGCCGACCTGATCACCGAACAAACGGTGGCCGGGATGCCGCATTCCGGTACAAGTCTCGCACCCTCGCGCGGCCCACGAGCACACCCTCGGGCGAGCGCAGAGTGTGTCGGAGTCTTCCGCAACGGGGGTGACACGGTGACCGTGGCCGCTCGCGATGACGGACGCCTCGATCTCGGACTCACAGGTGAAGACCGCGTCCTCATCGAACTCTGGGAGGACCTGACCTTCCTCCTCGACCGGGAGAGCGACGGCAGGACCGGTCCAGGTGACCGTGGGCGGTTCTTGCGTTCGGCATCGTCGAAGATCACCCACGTGCAGTTCAGTGGCCGTCTGGCCGCAAGAACAGCGGAGTGGATCCGATGACGGAGGCGACACGAAAGGATCTGGTTCCGTTAGGACGTAACGGCCAGTACAACATTCTCTGGTCGGCGAGGTTCGCATCCGAACTCGGAAGCGAACTGGCCTTTCTGGGATTCCCGCTCCTTGTGATCGCGACGTCGGGCTCGGCGTGGGAGCTCGGTGTGGTCACCGCGGTGTTCAGCGCAGCGCAGATGATCGCGATGCTTCCCGCAGGCATACTCGCCGACCGGTGGAATCGGGCCCGCCTGATGATCACCTGCGAAATCATGCGGTTCGTCGCGATCGGCAGTCTCGCAGTCGCGATAGCGCTCGACTCCTACGAGTTCTGGCATCTGGCGGTCGTAGCGGCCCTGGAGGGCGGACTTGCTGCAGTGTTCGCTCCCGCCGAGGACGCAGTGCTGCCGCGTCTTGTTCCGACACCTCAGCTGGGTGCAGCCATTGCGCGCAACACTTCTCGCACTTATATCGCCACTCTGCTCGGGCCAGCACTCGGCGGCATTCTGTTCGCAGTGGATCGGGTGCTTCCGTTCACGGTCGATGCGGTATTGCTGATCGCCTCGGCATTCGTATTACTGTTTCTTCGGGTGCCTGCGGTCTCAGTGGAGTCGACAGCAGAACTGAATGACGAAGAACTGGATGCGAGCGATCCTGTCGGTCGTGGACGACAACTGTTCGACGACCTTCTCGGCGGCTGGCGCTGGGTGGTAGGACACCGACCTATTCGCACGACGATGATCTGGATTTTTGCGACCCAGTTCGTATTCAGCGCCTTGCTCATCGTGGTTCTTGTTCGCGCGGGAGAGGAGAACACGACTCCCGGCGAGATCGGGCTGATGATGACATGCTACGGCGTCGGTGGCCTGTTGGGATCTCTTGCAGCAGAGGCTATCCATGCCAGAATCCGGGCCGGAACGACGGTGGTCTGGTTCTCGTGGATAATCATCGTGCCGGTAGCGGTCATGAGCGTCATGCCTCCAGGTATCCCTCTCGGCCTGACCCTCGGACTCGTCGGATTCTGCGTTCCTGCCGCCTTCACATCTATCGTCACCTACCAGCTGACCAATACACCCGACCACCTCCGAGGACGTCTCAGCAGCGTCTCCGGTGCGATTGTCGGCCTTGCAGGCACTCTCGGTCCGCTGACCGCCGGAGCACTCGTCGCCTCCGGAACCGGAGTCGATCCAATACTCGCGCTCTCCGGGGCACTCGTCGTCGTGGCCGTGTTCGCGACATCGAACAGATCCATGAGGAATCTCGTATCTCACTGAATTCGTCACCACTGCATCGATTTCCATCGACGCACAGACACAGACAAGCAGA
>NZ_LVCV01000428.1 GCF_001647195.1 Rhodococcus sp. EPR-157
GGCAGGTCAGGCTTCGATAATCGAGGATCTTCCCGCATTGTTTCGCGAAGCGGAACGCACAAGCGTAGACATCCTGGAACGCCGCGCACACACAGCGTTCTTCGAGATGCTCGGGCAGCACTCCTATCCCGGCCACACTACAGGACGCGTATTGCCCTGCTACGCATCGTCGGTCGCCATGGAGATACTTGCGCGCGCGCTTGCCACCACCGTCGACGCGGTCGCCCTCGTGCATCCGACGTTCGACAACATTCCCGATATTCTTCGCGGCGTCGGGATCGACCTGATTCCCATAGAGGAAGACGTGCTGCACGCAGGAGATCTGCCGGACGAGCTGTTGCAGGGCGTCGGTGCCGTGTTCATCACCACTCCCAACAATCCGACCGGACGTGTCGTCTCACACGAGCGTTTGCTGCGCCTGGCGTTGCAGTGCGCCGATCGAGACGTGATCCTGTGCTTGGACACCTCGTTCCGCGGCTTCGACGTCGCGGCTCAATACGACCATTATGCGATCCTGGAAGAATCGGGATGCCGGTGGGCGGTTGTCGAGGACACTGGCAAGCTTTGGCCGACCCTCGACCTCAAGATCGGCTGGTTGACCTCGTCGGCAGATATCGGAATCCCGGTCGGCAAGATCTACTCCGACATCCTGCTCGGCGTTTCGCCACTCATTCTCTCGCTGGTTCACAGATTCGCCGAGGACGGCGCAGCCGGTGGTCTCACCGAATTGCAATCGTTCATCAGGGACAACCGAAACATCGTGCGCTCGACGCTTTCGGGCATATCCGGGGTGACATTCCCGGACACCGCGTCCCGCGGAAGTGTCGAAAGAATTTTTCTCGGTGACCGGTCGGCCATGGACGTATGGCGAAGGTTGGCGGACCTACAGGTGTACGCATTGCCGTGCCACAAATTCCACTGGGCCCATCCGGAAGCGGGGCACAATTCCCTGCGCTTGGCATTGGCCCGATCGACACCGATCATCACAAGGTCAGCGTCAATAGTCGCCGACGTACTGGGGACGAAGGGGTGAAATCCACTCTTCCTCAGAGAGACTCGGCATCTTGGTCGACCGACATCGTCCAGGGCGGACGCCACGCGTGGACGTTCGATCTCGGGCCTGGATATCTCGGCCCGCCACTTCTCCCGGTCGACCTTCTTCGGAGCGCATACGAGTCGGCGTTCGACAGATTCGACTCTGCTGCGCTCACGTACGGCGCAGATCCCGGTGCGCTGCCGCTACGGCAGGCTCTCGCGTCGCGATTGAGCGAAACCGACGGAGTGCATTGCGATCCCGACGAAGTGGTGATCACCGCGGGCACAACACAGGCCCTCGCGTTGCTCTCGACTTCCATTGCTACACCGGGGGACATCGTCTTGGTAGCCGCAGAAACTTACGATCTCGCACGGCTGATCTTCGTCGATGCAGGCCTCACCGTAGTGAGCGTGGCCGTCGACGCGGACGGAGTAGTGCCCGAGCAACTGACACGGCAGATCGCCGAGACACGTCGAGCGGGAGGAACCCTGGCGTTCGTGTACCTGACGCCCACGTTTGCCAACCCGACCGGCATTGTCTATCCGGCCGACCGACGCAGGGAACTTCTGAACGTCGCCCGAGATCACTCGGTGACGATCGTGGAGGACGATGCTTACGCCGACACCGGGTTCGAGGGCGCGCAACCGACGACGATGTCGGGACTGGCAGGACGAAAGGGTGTGATCAGACTCGGATCGTTCAGCAAGTCACTCGGTCCGGGTCTGCGGCTCGGATGGATGGTCGCCGATCGGGAAGTGGCGCTCGAAACAACGGCACGAGGTTCGTTCGTCAGCGGTGGATGCGTAAACCACACGACATCACTCGCAGTACTGTCCGTTCTCGACTGCCAGTACGAAGATCACCGAGGCGAACTCCAGACAGCACTGCGCGCGCGACGCAATGCGCTCGTCGATTCCCTGTCCGGCCGGCTCGGCAGCACTCTCGAACTGTCGGTGCCGAGCGGTGGATTCTTCTTATGGGTCGGCATCGCGGGTGCAACGGACGAGGACTCACTGATCGATGCCGCCGCAGCAGCAGGAATCGGAGTCGCACCAGGAAGCCGATACACGGGGCGAACGACGTCGGCCACACCTCGAATTCGGCTCTCCTACAGCTACAACGACCCTGCCTCACTGGCCCAGGCGGGACACACTCTTGCCGAGGCTTGGCTGCCACTCTCGACGAAGGGACGATCATGAGAACTGCAGGTCGACTGGCCTCCGGCTTGCTCGAAGCCTCAGGTCCGATCGGTTATTCGCTACCTCTCTCACCGCATGGGTTGTCGTCGATGTTGACACCTCCACCGTGGCACTTCGCCGGGGAGGTGATCATGGTCGATGTCCGCGTCGACCCGGACCGAGCACGGCGCTTCCTTCCCGACGAGTTGAGCCTGGGCTCGGATCCTGGCGCAGCTGCGTTCGTCTTCGCCGAATGGAATTGGTGTTCCGAAGACGGTGCCGAGCTGACCGAACCCCGGTCGAGTCGCTTCGCCGAGTTCCTAGTCCTGCTCGGGTGCGAGTTCGAAGGACGCGCGCTCGCTCGGTGCCCGTACGCATGGGTCGACCAGCCGGTCCCGATGATCCGAGGTTGGGTCCAGGGGATGCCCAAGCAATTCGGCGAAATCGACCAGACCAGGCCGAAACTCGTCGGGCGAGCAGGACCACGCCCGGACGATGCAGGCAGGCATCACGCGTCGATCTCGGTCGGCGGACACCGACTCGTCGATCTCTCCGTCGCCACCGACGGTACAACGGTCGCACCTCCGGCCCTGCACAACGTTCCGCTGGTCCACACCCATATGTCCCCCGTTTGGTTGAACGGTGAACCCGACAACCGCTCTCTGATCACCTCCGAGGTCACCGGTGTCGAATTCTCTCCGGTGTACTCGGGTTCGGCGCAGGTGAAGGTTCACCAGACGCTCGACGACGACTTCGCGCTACTCCAACCGATCGACATCGGTTCGGGTTACGTGTTCCAGTACGCCGAGACGCTCGTCGGCGGACAAGCCCTGACATCGACTACGACACGTGGAGCTTGATACGGTGCCGGTGTGAACCGGAGGGGCGGTATCCGAACGACGTCACTCGGTTCGTCGCTGTACCCACCACTCGGCTTCGTGACGTCGAGGTGGCCGTGGCGAGCGCTGTTGTACTGCGCTTCGACAGTGGTGGTCGGTGGCACGGTTCTGATCTTGTCGATTCCGCTGCTGATCGTGATGTCGGTGCCCGGGTGGCGCGATGCGGCTGCGCGGACGATCGTGACCGCAGAGGTGTCGCGACTGAGGGTCATCGAACCCGCGAAAGCTCGGGCGTGGAATGAGAGCAACACCGCTGTCCTACGCCACGCTGCGTACTCGCTGGTGGTCGCGGCTGTCCTCGCGCCTGTTGCAGCCGCGGTGCTGTTGGGTGGAGCAATTGCCGTCCCAACCTTGCTTGCCGCACCGGTTTTGGTCCGCAGCGACCCGATCAGTGTGTTCTCGCTCCAGGTGACCACCATGCCCGCTGCATTGGTGTTGCCGGTGATAGCGCTACCGGCAGCCATGCTGATCCTCTACTTGTGCGCCGCAATCGCCATCACGAATAGTGAACTAGCACATACACTTCCGTTGCGGTCGACGGAAGAACTCGAAGTCGAGGTCGATCGTTTGCAGACGTCGAGGACGGGACTGCTCGACGCCTTCGACACGGAGCGAGCCCGCATAGAGGGCATGCTTCACGACGGGGTCCAGCACAGGTTGGTCGCGGTAGGCCTGAGCATCGGGCTCGCCGAGCAGTCGGCCGGCGACGATCGAACCCGGGAGCTCCTTCGAACGGCGCACCGACAGGTCGACGAGTCGATGCGCGAGCTCAGGCGCACCATCCGCGGGATTCTGCCGCAGGCCTTGACCGAGTCTGGACTGCTCGCTGCGACCGAAGATCTCCTCGGCGAGCTCCCCGTCGACGTGAGTTTGAGCCTTCCTGCGGATTACCGGCCACCCCCTCGGGTCGAGCAGGTGTCGTACTTCGTCATCAGCGAAGCGATCACCAATTCGATCAAGCATGCGCAAGCCGGCACCATGTCGATCACGGCCGCCGTGATCGACGATTCATGGAGACTCGTGGTCTCCGACGACGGAATCGGCGGCGCCGACCCCGACTCGGGGCGTGGCCTGACCGGTTTGTCGCATCGCGTAGGGGCTCTCGGTGGCACGATCTCCGTATCGAGCCCACCCGGCGGCGGGACCACAGTGGAGATGAGATGCCCGATTCAGCATTGAAAATTGTTCTTGCAGATGACCTTCCGCTTCTTCGCGAAGGAATTGCGGCGGTAGTGGAATCGGCGGGCCACCGAGTGTGCGCATCGGTCTCGACAGTCGCCTCTCTTCACGATGCGGTTGCCGCCCACGATCCCGACCTCGTGATCACCGATGTCCGCATGCCGCCGACGTTCACAGACGAGGGACTGGCGGCTGCGGTCGAATTACGAAGGAAGAGGCCGGGTCTGAGTGTTCTGATCCTCTCGCAGTACACATCGGTGGCGTACGTCTCCGACCTCATCGACAACCCGGCTCGTGGCGGCATCGGATATCTCGTCAAAGAACGCGTCGGGCACGTCCGCGAGTTCGTCGAGGCGCTCGAGAAAGTAGCGGCGGGTGGAACCGTCATCGATCCGGAAGTCGTGCAGGCGTTGGTAGGTAGCTCGCGGAGGCAGGGATCGCTAGCCGTCCTTACCGCGCGCGAACTCGAAGTGCTGTCGCTGATGGCAGAGGGACACACGAACGCGCGCATCGCCGAAACACTCGTCGTGTCCGACGCTGCGGTACGCAAACACATCGGCAACATCTTCGCCAAACTGCCGCTCGGATCCGACACCGACCGACGGGTGACAGCCGTCCTCACCTATCTACGCGGAATCTCCTGACTGAGGCAATGGTGGCGTACGCGCTACCCAGGAAGTATCCCTCGGCCTACTGATTCGTAGCGTCGTACCGGCTTTCATGAGTGCATGCTCTCCAACGCACAGTACGAACGTTCCCTCCCATCGTCTCGGGGCGTCACCGCCGCCCAAGGATTGGTGAAGCGATTCGACAAGAAGTCGGCACCGGTTCTGGGCGGCATCACTCATAGTTTCGCCCCGTCGTCGTGGACGGCGATCATGGGCTCGTCCGGTTCGGGGAAATCGACTCTGCTCAACTGCCTGAGCGGGCTCGAGCAACCGGATCAAGGCATGGTGATCCTCGACGGAATTCCCCTCGGCGGGCTCGACGACGACGAACTCGCCCAGCTCAGGCGTGACCGTTGCGGTTTCGTCTTTCAGGACTACAACCTGTTCGATGCACTCGATGTCGCAGAGAACGTCGCTCTGCCTGCACGGCTCGCCGGCGCACATTCGAATATCGGGCGAGTTCGCGAAGTACTGGGCAGGGTAGGTCTTGCCGATCGGGCACGAGATGCGATCGACACGTTGTCCGGTGGGCAACGTCAACGTGTGGCGATCGCACGGGCGATGTTGAACCAGCCGTCGGTGGTGTTCGCGGACGAGCCGACAGGGGCACTCGATGTGCGCACAGCCCACGATGTCCTCGTACTGCTTCGGCAGGTTGCATCCCAGTTCGGCTCGACAGTAGTGATGGTCACCCACGACGCCTGGGCCGCGTCGTGGGCGGACGAGGTGATCGTTCTGGCGGACGGAGTGGTGGTCGACAGGCTCCCCGGCGGCGATGCCGACCGTGTCTCGCGCGCTGTGAACACGGTGCACGACAACGCTCGCCGGAAAGGTCGGTGAGCGGATATGTTGCGCCTGGCAACGGCAAACCTCCGACATCACCGCGGCCTGTTTCTCGGTGCGTTCGCCACACTCGTCGTCGGTGCAGCGATGATCGGCGCGTGTGCTCAGCTTCTGGTCACGGCGGTGATGGCGCCGGACGAGGGGTTCGATGTGCAGATCAGTGGGGCGGGTGTTCTCGATGGCGACGGCGCACCCACCACCGCGACCGAGCATTACACCCCGCTCGGATCTGGCGCCGAGGATCTCATGTCCGTCGCCGGGACAGTGGGCGTAATCGCATGCTTTCTGACCGGCGTCACCTTGTCCACCACGGTGGGTTACGTGATCGCCGCACGCAGGCGTGAACTCGGTATTCTCCGACTTCTCGGTACCACCGCCCCGATTCTGCGTCGCCTGCTTGTCTGGGAGATCGTCACGCTCGCGGCCGTCGCCGGCCTGGCAGGCGCCGCCCTGTCTCTTCCTGCAGCACCGATGATTCTCGGAATTCTCATCGACACGGGATTCGTCTCGGAGAAGTTCGACATAAGTGGTCGCGCGCTGGCGCTTGCACCTACCGTTGCGGCGACGATTGTCGTCGCGCTGTTCGGCGCCCGTGTCGGGTCCAAGCAGGTCCTCGGGGTGTCACCGTTGGCAGCCACGCGCTCCATCAACATCACCCACCGCATTCGGGCTCGCCGCTGGGCTCTCTCGGGTGCGGCTCTCGTGCTGGTGGTCCTCATCGGAGCCCTGGGCGCTGGGGCGCCCGGCGACGGAGCTGTCGGGCTCGGGCTCCTACTTCCGATGATTCTGTGTGGCGCGCTCGCCGCTGTCGCTCCCGTTGTGATTCCAATTGTCGTCGGACTGCTGTCCCGAGGCGCCGATCTCGTAGGAGGCAGTCACAACGGCGTCGTCCACATGGCGACACGCACAGCACGTTCGGCACGCGAGGCGACGACCGTGCTGGCAGTCCCGGCTCTGCTGTTCGTAGGAATCGCGGGGTCGGTGCTGGTGACCATCGGTGCGGACAACACAGCAGTCGCCCGCGCGACACGCGACGAAGTCCGCGCGGACTTCGTGGTCACCAACCCGCCCCAGGACACCGACTGGGCGTCTGTCGAAGGCGGTCTCGTGGACGTGTCGTTGTCCACGGAGCTGATCGCCACCGACCGCGACACCGCAATCGGACTGGACGCTGCGGGAATCGACCCGGTTGCGTTCTTGGCCACCCGTTCGGTCGACGTCACGGACGGTCGACTCGAGGACGTGACAGGCGGACCGGTCCCCGGAGTGGCGCTGAGCGCACAGGCGGCCTCGGACGACGGATACGCCGTCGGTCAGGACCTTAGATTCGCCACAGGCGACGGGATCTCGCACACGCTGCCGATCGTCGCAATCGTCCAGGGGAGCCCCACGCTGGTTCCGTCGATCCTGGTCTCTCGCGACTGGCTTTCCCAAAACGCTCCCGATGCCGTGGCCGGGGACGTATTCGTGGCAACCGATCCGAATGCCGATGCCGATGCAGTGCTGTCCTCGCTTCGATCGATCGCCGGGGACGGCCAGGTCGTCGCGGTGTCCGACTGGTTGGACTCCTCGGAATCGGAGTACGCGTCGAACAGCCTGGCCAGCGTTATCGTGGTGCTCGCGCCCGCCGGGTTGTTCTGCTTTCTTGCCACTGTCAACGCCACACTGATGTGGTCGACGACCCGCTCCGGGACACGACGAGGACTGACTCGGATCGGCGTATCGTCCGGCGCCGGCCTTCGAATCGAGCTTCTGAGCGCGACCCTGCTGATGGGTGGGGGTCTCGCTCTCGGCCTTGCTGTGACCGGTGTGACCGGCGTGATGGTGCGCACCGCTCTGCTGGGCAGCCCGCTGGCTGCGCTCACATCAGTCCCGGTCCTGTCTTTGATGGTGGTCACCGCGATCCCAGTAGCGGCCGTGGTTGCTCCCCTTCTGCTCACGTCCAGGAAAGTGAGCGCACGCGGAAGTGCAACGAGGAAGGTCGATCGAGATGCGACAACCGAGGCAGTCGGCTCCCCGACTGACTTTTCAGGACTGCGAACAGGTGGCACACTGGATCGGTGATCGAAAATATCGTTGTCCGATATGCCCTGTACGCTGCCGATTCTTCGGCGCGGGGTCCCGGGGGTTGTTCCTAGTAGCGCGGTCCGTGGTTCTCCATCCTGGGGATTCGCGGGTCGCAAAGATGTGACTCAGCACACAGCATTAGATAGTTCTGCGGCAAGTCCTCGAAGTTGGGGGGACGTAACGGTGTCGGATCGAGCAACGATCCACACTAGTGACACGAGGAGACGAAATGGCATCTACGACAAAGATCGACACCGAGACTGCGTTGCCCTCTTCCGAGGCCGAAATCGATGCACTCCGCCAGGAGATCGATCGGCTGGACTCGGAGATCCTCGCTGCCATCCAGCGCCGCACCGAGGTATCACAGCTCATCGGCCGGACCCGCATGGCGTCCGGCGGCCCGCGCCTGGTGCACAGCCGCGAAATGAAGGTACTCGACCGCTTCAGCAGCCTCGGCCAGGAAGGCCACACGCTCGCGATGTTGCTTCTTCGCCTGGGTCGCGGACGACTCGGACACTAGAGACTTCCGTCGTGCATGCCACTGGTGGCATGCACGACGAAACAGTCCAGGCAGGTCAGGTCAGGGCGATGTACTTGGTTTCCAGGTACTCGTCGATCCCCTCGGTCCCGCCCTCACGACCGAATCCGGACGCTTTGACCCCGCCGAACGGCGCGGCCGCGTCCGAGATGACGCCCCGGTTGACTCCCACCATTCCGCTCTCGATGGCGTCCGCCACCCGCAGCGCACGGTCGAGTCCGCGCGTGTAGATGTACGACGCCAGTCCGAACTCGGTGGCATTCGCCGCCGCGATTCCCTCGTCCTCGGTGTCGAAGCCGACGATGGGCGCTACCGGGCCGAATACTTCTTCCGTCAGGATTCGCGCGTTCGCCGGCACATTCGTCAGGACCGTCGCCGGGTAGAAGTACCCGTCTCCGCCAGCTGCCTCGCCGCCGAGCGCAATCTTCGCCCCACACTGCACAGCGTCGTCGACGAGCTCCTTCACCGTGTCCAACTGATCCGCGTTGATCAGCGGTCCGAGCGTGGTATCGGGGTCGATACCCGGGCCGAGTTTCATCTCCTTCATCCGCTCGACGAGCTTCGCGGTGAACTCTTCTCGCACACTGTTCGCGACGTGGAATCGGTTCGCGGCCGTGCACGCCTCGCCGCCGTTGCGCATCTTCGCGAGCATTGCGCCGTCGACGGCTGCATCGACATCTGCATCGTCGAACACGACGAACGGCGCATTGCCACCCAATTCCATGGACGTTCGCAGCAACCCGCCCGCCGACTGCTCGATGAGCTTCTTCCCCACCTCCGTGGAACCGGTGAATGTCAGTTTCCGAAGGCGAGGGTCCTCGAGGATCGGCGCGCTCACCGCGCTCGACTTCGACGTCGTCAACACCGACAGCACACCCTCGGGGAGCCCGATCTCGGCGAACAGCTGAGCCAGGAACAGCATCGTCAACGGTGTCTCGCTGGCCGGCTTGACGATGATGGTGCACCCGGCAGCGAGCGCGGGGCCGATCTTGCGCGTTCCCATCGCGAGCGGGAAGTTCCACGGAGTGATTGCCAGGACTGGGCCTACCGGCATCTTGCTCACCAGAATGCGACCGTTGCCAGCAGGCGCAGGCGTGTATCGGCCTTCGATACGGACGGCCTCCTCGGCGAACCAACGAAAGAACTCCGCGCCGTACTTGACTTCGGCTTTCGACTCGGCCAGCGCCTTGCCCATCTCGAGTGTCATGAGCGTCGCGACGTCGTCGGCACGTTCGGTGATCTTCTCGAATGCGGCACGAAGGTACTCACCGCGCTCGCGAGCGGGCGTCTTCGCCCACGACTTCTGTGCTGCCGCAGCTGCGTCGATCGCCTTCTTCGCATCCGCAGCGCTGGCGTCGGCGACGCTGGTGATCGGCTTTCCTGTAGCCGGATTGTTGACCTCGAACGTCGCTGCGTTCTCGGCATCGACGGCGTGGCCACCGATCCATAGCTTCGGTTGGATGGATTCGACGAGTGAATTGGTCTCCATTCTTCCAGTGTGCCCCCAGGCTTCACGTGTGCCCAGAGCGCACGAGAAGACGCGCACAAGCCGGCGAAGCAGATTAGGGTTTGCAGACATGAGCGGTGACATCACGGGCAGCGACGCCTGGAACAACTTGAAAGCACACCACGACGCAATCGGCGAGAAGAAGCTTCGAGACCTGTTCACCGAGGACCCGGATCGCGGCCGAACCTTCACGATGGATGCGGGCGACCTGCACATCGACTACAGCAAGCACATCATCGACAGCGAGACAGTGTCTCTTCTGGTCGAACTCGCTCGCGCCGCGGACGTCGAAGGCCGTCGGGACGCGATGTTCGCCGGCGAACACATCAACACCTCCGAGGATCGTGCAGTCCTGCACACCGCCCTGCGGCTTCCCGCCGACGCGACGCTCGAGGTCGACGGCCAGAACGTCGTCGCCGATGTCCACGAAGTGCTCACGCGGATGGGCGAATTCACCGATCGAGTGCGTTCCGGCGAGTGGGTCGGCGCGACCGGTTCTCGAATCTCGACAGTGGTCAACATCGGCATCGGCGGCAGCGACCTCGGACCCGTCATGGTCTACAACGCGCTTCGTCACTACGCCGACGCCGGAATCGACGCGAGGTTCGTCTCCAACGTCGATCCCGCCGATCTGGTCGCCGCCTTGGTCGGGCTCGACCCGGCGTCGACGCTGTTCATCATTGCCTCGAAGACGTTCTCGACGCTGGAGACGTTGACCAACGCCACGGCAGCGCGGCGATGGCTCGTCGATGCCCTCGGCGAAGACTCGGTCGCCAAGCACTTCGTCGCAGTGTCGACCAATGCGGAGCGAGTGTCGGAGTTCGGGATCGACACCGCGAACATGTTCGGGTTCTGGGACTGGGTCGGTGGACGCTACTCGGTGGATTCGGCGATCGGTCTCTCGGTCATGGCTGTGATCGGCAAGGAGGCATTCGGGGAGTTCCTCGACGGTTTCCATCGCATCGACGAGCACTTCCGCGCGACGCCACTCGAGCAGAACGCTCCGGCCCTGCTCGGCCTCCTCGGGCTGTGGTACAGCAGCTTCTTCGGATCGGAAACCCGCGCGGTACTGCCGTATTCGAACGATCTGTCACGCTTCCCCGCGTACCTGCAGCAACTGACGATGGAGTCCAACGGCAAGTCGGTCAAGGCCGACGGCACTCCGGTGACGACGTCGACCGGGGAGATTTTCTGGGGCGAGCCGGGCACCAACGGACAGCACGCCTTCTACCAGTTGCTGCACCAGGGAACCAGGCTGATCCCCGCCGACTTCATCGGGTTCGCCGAGCCCACGGACGACCTCCCGACCCGCGACGGCACCGGCAGCATGCACGACCTGCTCATGAGCAACTACTTCGCCCAGACCAAGGTCCTCGCGTTCGGCAAGACGGCCGACGAGATCGCCGCCGAGGGAACCGCGCCCGACGTCGTGCCGCACAAGGTGATGCCGGGCAATCGGCCGTCGACCTCGATCCTCGCGCCGAAGCTGACCCCGTCCGTCGTCGGGCAGCTGATCGCGCTGTACGAGCACCAGGTGTTCGTCGAGGGTGTCGTGTGGGGTGTCGACTCGTTCGACCAGTGGGGTGTCGAGCTCGGCAAGACCCAGGCCCTGGAGCTGACGCCGGTGCTGACCGACGAGGCGGCACCGGAGAAGCAGGGCGATTCGTCCACCGACGCCTTGGTCCGCTGGTACCGCGATCAGCGGGGGCGCGCGAAGTAGCTCTGGGGGTAAATGTGCAGCCGAGGGATCCGAACGGTCGGCCGGTACGTCCAACTCAGTATGGACTTCGATCAGAACCACATGTTCTCCCGCACGGACGCGCTGGCACGCGGTTATACGGACGACGACCTGCGGCGGGGCCGGGCCAGCGGCGAACTCGTCACCGTCCGGCGTGGGCACTTCATCAGGGCGGAGGTCTACCGGACGCTCGATGCTCATCGCAGGCACGCAGTCCTCGCCGAGGCCATTTTCGCGGAGTCGAGCGCCGACACGGTATTCAGTCACGTGTCGGCGGCGGTGCTGCACGGGATGGAGACGTGGGATATCCCGCTGGACAAGGTCACGTTCACGATCGGTCGCTCGTATGCGGGCAAGCGCGGTCGACAGCGAGTTCTGCACGGATCGCCCGTGCCGTCCTCCGACTTGATGACGGTGAACGGGTTCGCGGTCACCACACCGACACGGACGGTGGTCGACCTGGCCAGATCGCTACCACTGCACCCCGCGGTGTGCGTCGGTGACTACGCGCTTCGCACCGGCCTGACAACGCATGCCCAATTGCTCACCGCGCTCGACGACGCGAGAAACAGAACGGGTGTAGCGAAAGCGCGCCAAGCTGTGGGGTCGATGTCCGCGCGAAGCCAGAGCGCCGGAGAATCACGCAGTCGCATGCAGCTCGACACGCTACCGCTGCCGCCGCCGCAGCTCGGTCAATGGCTGCGCGACGAATTCGGCCTACTCGTAGCGAGGGTGCCGTTCCTCTATCCCGATCACGGGGTAGTCGGGATATTCGAGGGTCAGGGGCTGTACGGGGCCGATCCCGTCATCGCCGACGTGGACTGCACGCGACAGCGGAAGCGCATGCGCGATCTGGGATGGGTTGTCGTGCAGTGGAACTGGGAAGACCTCGCGTTCCCGAGAGAGCTGACCGATCGAATCGCACGGGCCTTCGTCCGCGCAGCCGGCCTACCTGCTCCTCGCGGATCCTTCACCTGAGAATCAACCTAGATTCGGGCCAAGATCGCCGCGGTGTCCAGTCCCGTCGGCAGGGTCCCGAAGGCCCCGCCCCAATCTTCTCCGAGCCTGCTGGCGCAGAACGCATCGGCCACAGCCGCGTCGCCATGCCGGATCAGCAGCGAGCCTTGGAAAACCAACGCCATCAGCTCGACGACGCGTCGCGCGCGGTATTCGATATCGGAACGATCGGCGAGCTCCTTACCGAGACGTGACACCGCGTCGTCGAAGCGTGAATCCGCTCCTGCTGCAAGACCGACCTCGGCAAAGTATGCCTCGACAACGTCCGGCTGTTTGGCCAGCGCACGCAGGGAATCGAGTGCGGCCACGTTGCCCGAGCCCTCCCAGATCGACATCAGCGGCGACTCTCGGAACAACCGCGGCATCGACGAATCTTCCACGTATCCGTTGCCGCCCAGGCATTCCAGTGCCTCTGCTGCATGCGACGGGGCACGCTTGCACACCCAGTACTTGGTGACGGCCACGGCGATTCGACGCAGTTCGGTCTCCTGACTGTCTCCCCGCGCCGACCGGTCCGTCGCTCCCGCCAGACGCATCATGACGGTCGTCGCGGCCTCGGACTCGATAATCAAGTCCGAGAGCACATTCCGCATCAGCGGCTGATCCACCAACTGCGCCCCGAACGCCGAACGATGACGCGCATGGTGCACTGCGCGGACTGTCGCATTGCGAATTCCTGCCGCCGATCCGATGACGCAGTCCAGCCTCGTCATGTTGACCATCTCGATGATCGTCGGCACCCCGCGCCCCTCTTCGCCGACGAGCCAGCCGGTGGCCCCGTGGTATTCCACCTCCGAGGATGCGTTGGACTTGTTGCCGAGCTTGTCCTTGAGTCGTTGCAGCGCAATACGATTACGAGTACCGTCGGGCAACACCCGGGGCAGCAGGAAGCACGACAGGCCGCCCGGCGACTGTGCCAGTGTGAGGAACATGTCCGACATCGGCGCCGACGTGAACCACTTGTGTCCGACGATCGAGTACGTACCGTCCGAGGACGGTGTCGCTGTCGTCGTGTTGGCGCGGACATCGGACCCGCCCTGCTTTTCCGTCATCGACATACCCGCGATGAGGCCGCGCTTCTCGGTGGGAGTGCGAAGCCCGAAATCGTAGTGGGTCGACGCCAGCAGCGGCTCGTACAGATCGGCGAGCTGTGCATTGTGCCGCAGCGCCGGTACTGCCGCATAGGTCATCGAGATGGGACACATGTGCCCGGCGTCGGCCTGGCCCCATGCGTAGAACTTCGCCGCGCGGGCCACATGAGCACCTGCCCGGTCGCACTGCCACGGCGTCGCGTGCAGGCCGTTCGCTACCGCCACCGACATCAGGTCGTGCCAGTGCGGGTGAAATTCGACCTCGTCGATGCGGTTGCCGTACCGATCGTGCGTCCGAAGGATCGGCTGGTTCTCGTTGGCGAGGCGCCCCCACTCCTGAACTTCTACGCTGCCTGCAAGATCCCCGAGTTCGCGGAGCTCGGGGAGCGAGTACTCGGCACCTTCGCGTTCGAGCCCCTCGAGCAATGTGGCGTCGTCGGACGTGTCGTACGGCAGCAGGTCGGGGACCTGGTTGAACACGCTGTGTGTGTCCGGAAAAGTCATGACGAGACTCCTAGCGATCGAAGAGCGAATGCGACGAGATCGGGGACGACGTCGGCAGCGTCGCCGTGGTTGCGGTCGGGACGCAGCGGCCCGACGAGGACCTCCCCCACCGCGCCGACGAGTCCTGCTGCCGCCAGGTCGACGTTCTGCGCCGGAATTTCACCCGAAGCGACTCCGGCGGCAATCGCTCCGGCGATCGCGGCCGTGAAACTGCGTCGGAACACCAGCCGTTCGGCGTCGACGGCCGGATCGACGGGCTCGGCCAACAAGGCGTACGCCATGGTGCGGTTCTTCATGGCCCGCCCGGCGAACGTCTCGACGATCGCGGTGACCCGCTCGGTGGCATCACCGGAAGCGCAGGCCTCGGCGACGGCACGGACCTCCCGACCGCACACCTCGCGAAATATCGCCACGACCAGGTCGGACTTGCTCTCGAAGTGGGTGTAGACGCTACCGGCGGAGACCCCGGCCGCTGCGGCGACGGACGCGATGGACAACCCCCGATAGCCCTGCTCGGACAGCACCTCGATCGCCGACGCGAAGAGTTTGTCGCGTCCGGCATCGAGTCGAGCTTGCACGGCCGTCGTGCGGCGATACGGCATGCCAAGAAGTGAAGCACTGATTCATTGCTTCACACAAGCCCCCTCGAGTACCGTCGACACCATGCCAGTGAGGATCGAACGCTCGGGGCCCGTCACCACCGTCATCCTGTCGCGACCGGAATCGAGGAATGCCGTCGACGGCCCCACCGCGGCCGAGCTGGTCGCGGCGTTCGAGGAGTTCGACGCCGACGAGGACGCTGCCGTCGCGGTGCTGTGGGGAGAGGGTGGAACCTTCTGCTCCGGCGCCGATCTCAAGGCGCTCGGAACGGAACGCTCCAACCACGCGACCGAACACGGCGACGGCCCGATGGGGCCGACCAGAATGCAGCTGTCCAAGCCCGTCATCGCCGCGGTCTCCGGCTACGCCGTCGCGGGTGGCCTCGAACTCGCGCTGTGGTGCGACCTTCGAATCATCGAGAAGGACAGCACTTTCGGGGTCTTCTGCCGGAGGTGGGGCGTCCCGCTGATCGACGGCGGAACGGTACGGCTACCACGGTTGATCGGTACGTCGCGAGCGATGGATCTGATTCTCACCGGGCGCGCAGTCGACGCCGACGAAGCACTTGCCATCGGCCTCGCCAATCGCGTCGTCGACGTCGGTGGCGCGCGGGCCGCTGCAGAGGCACTCGCAGCCGATCTGGCACTTCTACCGCAGACGTGCATGCGCGAGGACCGCCTGTCATTGCTCGAGCAGGAGGGTCTGGAGCTGGAAGCCGCTATCGCCAACGAGTTCCGGCACGGCGCGATCTCGATGTCCGCCGATGCACTTGGCGGCGCGCAGCAATTCGCCTCGGGCGCAGGCAGGCACGGCGTCAGCCACTCGAGACATACGCCGTGAGGCGAGACCGTCTGTCCGTTGTCGACGACATCTTCTTGCGAACCCACCGAGGGTACGGACTGCCAATCGTCCTTCAGGGCATCTGGCGCAGCGACGAACACGTCGACAGAGTGGATTTCGCTGCGGTGCATGCCAATCTGGCGTCGGGTCAGCTCGGTCGAAGGATCGTCACCCCTCGTGTTCCCGGTGCGCGACGACGCTGGACTCGATCCACCCAGGCACACCCACTTCGGTACGACGCCACACCGCTGAGCGAAGGCACCGTGCTGAGCTGGGCGGACGCGCAAGGAGACATCGAGCTCGATCCGGAGTTCGGACCGGGCTGGCGGATGTCGGTGGCAGCGGTCGAGACAGGCGGGACCGTGATGTCACTGGTCTGCTCGCACACCCTGGCCGATGCTGCAGGCCTCATCGCGGCGGCGGGGAGGGCGTTCGAGGGAAGTGCGCCGGAGTTCCGACTGCGTCGAACGTCGGACATCGGCGATGCGGTCTCGCTCGCCACTCGGGTGGCTGCGGGTTCGGTGCGCGCGTCCGCGAGTTTGATGCTCAGCCGAGACTCCCGGCGCGAGCTGACCGGTTACGTCCGCTCGTCGAAGACCGTCGGACTTCACGACGTACGCCCCAGTACTGCCATCTTCGACATCGATGCGAACCTGTCCAACACGGTGTTCATTTCGCTGGTCGCCGAGATCGCCGCCTCCCTCGGGGAACGCGAACCAATCAGCATCAACGTACCTTTTCGGTCGAATACGCACGGCACCAATCGAATCGGTATGGCCACCGTCGGCGTGTTCAGCACCGACACCCTTGCAGACATCAAGAGCGCAACCAAGGCGGCTCTCGCCAAGCCCGCACACGCGCCGAGCGGCTTCCCGGCCGAGGCAGTCCAACTGATGTCCGACGCCAAGGCCGCATCGATGACGTCCTCACTCGGGACTGCGCGGGTGCTGTGTTCGAACATCGGGGCTCTTCCG
>NZ_LVCV01000429.1 GCF_001647195.1 Rhodococcus sp. EPR-157
AGACGGTCCTGTCCGCCTACATCTCGACGATGGGATCGACATCGACGCTCTCCCTCGTCGGGACCGAGAACCGGTTCGTCCCGATACTCACCGACCGAGCATCCGCGGTGCTCACGCGCCGCGGATTGCCGCACAAGTCGTGGTAGCAGGGTTAGACCATTCGGTCGGTGAGCTCGTTCGGGAGGAAACGCAACGCAGCGTCGATGCCCCGCCACTTCAGGCCGGGCAGTGCAGCGCGACGCGGTTCCTTCTCGATCGCGGCAACCATGGCCGACACTCCCTCGTCGAGGCTGGCCGTCATCATCTTGTTGTCTCCGGCCTTCGCCGACATGTCGGTGGCGATGAAGCCGGGCAACAGCGTCGTGACGACGATGTCGGTCTTCGCGAGTTCACTGGCGAGCGCCTCGCCGAGGGCCGCGACGCCGGCCTTGCTGGCCGAGTAGACGGCTTTCGGGCCCGGTAGGCCGCGGTCGGCGCTGATCGAGGACACGAGCACGAGGTGGCCGTACTTCTGAGCTCGGAAGATCTCCAGCGCAGCTTCTGCTTCCGACAGTGCTCCGATGAAGTTGGTGCGCGCAGTGGCCAGATTGGCGTCGGCTCGTCCACTGCCGATCTTTGCACCCTTGCCGATGCCTGCGTTGACGACGACTCGATCGAGGCCGCCGAGTTCGTCGTGGAGTTCACCGAACACCCTGACCACAGCGTCGTGATCGTTGACGTCGAGCGCCCGGATTGCCACCGTGACTCCTGGGTTGGCGATGATCAGCTCGTCCCGCAGTGTTTCGAGCCGGTCGAGCCGCCGTGCGCACAGCGCCAGGTCCTTCCCTTTCGCCGCGAACCGCCTGGCCATCTCCTCGCCGAGGCCCGAACTCGCACCGGTGATCAGAATCTTGTTCCGTCTCTCGCCCATGGCATTGGACCCTATGCCACCCTGGAGAGATGACCGAGCAGAGTACGGACGAATTCGACGTCATCGTCATCGGCGGAGGCCCCGTCGGTGAGAACGCCGCCAGCTATGCGATCGCCGGGAGCGACCGCACCGCCGTGATCGTCGAACACGAACTCGTCGGCGGCGAGTGCTCGTACTGGGCGTGCATGCCGAGCAAGGCACTGCTCAGGCCAGGCGATGTCCTCGACATCGCACGACACATGCCGGGAGTGAAGGAACTCGTCGGCGAGAGGACTCTCGATGTCGACGCCGTCCTTGCGCGTCGGGAGTCGTTCACTCATTCGCTCGACGATTCATCCCAGGTGACGTGGGCCGAGTCGGCCGGAATTTCGGTTGTCCGCGGCCACGGCCGAATCAGCGGCGAGAAGACCGTCGACGTCGACGGTCGCACGCTGACGGCACGGCACGCGGTGGTACTCGCCACCGGAACAACGGCATCGATACCGAAAACCTCAGGACTACGCGAGGCGCTACCGTGGATCTCCCGCGATGCCACCAACATTCACGAGGTACCGGCCAGAGTAGCCGTCATCGGCGGCGGCGTCGTCGCATCGGAGGCCGCAACGTGGCTGCTGGCGTTCGGGGCCGAGGTGACGATGATCGTCAGAGGATCGCGCCTGCTGGCGAACGGTGAACCGTTCGCAAGCGACCTCGTCGCCGAGGCGTTGCGAAGCCGCGGCGCGAGAATCCTGTTCGACGCCGACCTGACCGCTGTGTCGAGGCCGGACGCGAAGGACACCGGCGTCGGCAGAATTCACGGCGGCCCGGCCGAGCTGACCGTGGACGGACAGAGCATCACGGTCGACGAGATACTCGTTGCGGCGGGTCGCACGCCTGCGAGCACTGATCTCGGATTGTCCACCGTCGGACTCGACGACCGCGGATACGTCGAGACCGACGACCATCTACAGGTACGGGGAGTGCCGTGGCTGTACGCGACGGGCGATGTCAACGGTCGCTCGCCACTGACCCACATGGGCAAGTATCAGGGCCGCGTCGCCGGTGACGTGATTGCGGCCCGCGCCGGCGGAAAACCGCTGAACGGCAGGAGGTTCACCGCAAGCGCCGACCACGGCCAGGTCCCGCAGGTGGTGTTCACACCGCTTCAGGTCGCGTCGGTCGGGCAGACCGAGAAGCAGGTGCGCGACGCCGGGATCGACGTGGAGATACTCGGAGTCGACATCGAAGTGGCAGGTTCGTCGCTGCAGCAGGACAACTTCGCGGGCCACGCGCAGCTGGTGGTCGACAGGGCGTCGGACACCATCGTCGGCGCCACCTTCGTCGGACCGGGCGTGGACGAGTTGGTGCACGCGGCAACGATAGCGATCGTCGGCAAGGTGACACTCGAGGATCTGTGGCATGCCGTCCCGTCGTATCCGACGGTCAGCGAAGTGTGGCTTCGACTGCTCGAATCCCGCAGGGAGTAAGCTAAGTTGGTGTGGTGACCACCGCGACCGGATCGAAGCAGCAGCCACTTCTGGTGCTGGGCAAGATCACCGAGATTCTCGACGCCTTCTCGTTCGACAAGCCGACGATGACCCTCGGCGACATCCAACAGGTGACGGGTATTCCTACGTCGACGGTGCAGCGGCTCGTCACCAACCTCGTGTCGCAAGGGTTTCTGGACCGCAACGGCGACGGTATTCGGATCGGCGTCAGGATGGCCTATTGGGCCGCGACAGCGACGAAAGATCTCGACGTGCTCTCCATCGTCAATCCCGTACTCAAAGAGGTGCGCGATCTGACGACCGAGACGACGTGCTTCTTTCGTCCCGAGCAGCAGTACCGCGTCTGCATCGCCATCGCCGAGACTCGGCACGCACTCCGCCGAGACATGTACGTCGGCAAGGTCATTCCGCTCAATGTCGGCTCGGCCAGCCGGGTGCTGCTCGCCTACGACAGCGAACTGGCCGAGCGAATCCTGGCCGGCACACTCGAATCGATGACGTCCGATTCGATCACCGAAGCCGACGACCTACGCGCGGCGCTCGTACAGACCAGGTCCGACGGCTACGCCATCACGACCGGCGAGCGCGAATCCGGCGCGTCGGGGATCTCTGCTCCGGTGTTCGATTCTGCGGCAGACGTCATCGGCGCCATCACCATCAGCGGCCCGACCGTACGCATGCCCGAAAGTCGGTGCGAGGATTGGGTGGAACTGCTCGTCTCGCACGCCGAGCAGATCACCCGCACCCTCGGCGGTCGCTACCCTGCCTGAGCTACCAGGTTGACCGGGTGCGGCGGAACCGCGCCCCTCGCCATCGCAACCGCGTTCTCGGCGCACAGACGTGCCATCTCCGACCGCACCGACACAGTCGCACTTCCGACGTGAGGTAGCAGCACCGTGTTCGGCAGCCCGGCCAAACCGGGGGTAAGAGTCGGCTCCTCCTCGTAGACGTCGAGGCCGGCGCCGGCAATCACTCGTTCGCGGAGCGCACGCACCAACTCCGCCTCGTCGACGATGGGGCCGCGTGCCGTGTTGATCAGAATCGCGGGATTCTTCATCGCCCACAGGACCTCTGCGTCGACGAGGTGACGGGTCGATTCACTGAGCGGAACGTGCAGCGAGAGAAAGTCACTCGTGGCCACGAGCTCCTCCCAGGACACATGCTCGACGCGCCCGGCGAACTCACCGAGCTCGGACTCGGTCACCGCCCGGTCCGATGGCGGGCGAGGACAGAACTTGACGGTCATCCCGAACCCGAGCGCACGCCGAGCCGTCGCGCGTGCAATGCGTCCGAAACCGGCCAGCCCGAGCACCTGACCCGACACGTCGCTGCCGAGCAGTAGTTCCGGTTCCCAGCCGGTGAATGCACCGGACCTGACGAAATGATCCGCCTCGATCACGCGTCGCGCGGTGGACAGGATCAGCAACATCGCGATGTCGGCCGTCGAATCCGTCAGCACGCCCGGGGTGTTCGCGACGGTGATGCCGCGAGCAGTTGCGGCGTCGATGTCGATGTTGTCGAATCCGACTGCATAGTTGGAGATTCCAGTGATGCGGGCCGATCCGAGCAGCGCCGCATCGAAGCGATCGCGTAACTGGGACACGACAACCGAGTACTCCCCTGATGCACACCGCTCGGCCAATCGGTCGTAGTCGAGTTCGAGAACCTCGACCTCCCCTGCAGCGGCAAGGATGTCCATGCCCGGGGCGGGAATCGGCGTCGTGACGAGGATTTTGCTCATATGACCCACTCGAATGCCTTGGCATTCGATCGCGCTCCCTGAACGGTTTTGGAGCGCATGGGTTCGCCCAGTTCGGCGAGCAACTTCTCGGAGATCTCGACCATGCCCGCCAGCGTATCCGGGGTGAACCACTGGGGTCTCGTCGCGAACAGGATGTCCTCGCTCGAGGTGTTGCCGCTCGCTCCCGGCGCGAAGGGGCAGCCGCCGAGGCCGCCGAGGGAACCGTCGACCATCGTTGCCCCGGCACTGATCGCGGCGAGTGTGTTCGCGACACCGAGGCCCCAGGTGTCGTGGCCGTGGAACACGATGCGACGGCTCGGCGATTCTGCCGCGACCCTGGCTACCAGGGACGAGACCTGCGCGGGCACGGCCTGACCGAGGGTGTCGCAGATGACTATGTCGGTAGCACCCGCAGCGCGTTCGTCGTTCGCGATGGCCATCACCCGATCCGGTGGAACCGGGCCTTCGAACGGACATGTGAACGAGGTCGCGATGCACAACTCGATCTGCCCAGCGACCGAGCGAGCGATGTTCACGGCGTCGGGCATTGCTGCCAGAGAAGCCTCGGTGGTACGCCCGATGTTCGCCTCGTTGTGCGCATCGGAGGCGGAGAAGCAGTACTGGAAGTTTCGAGCCCCGGCCGCGGCGGCCTTCTCGACATGCCGTGGGGTGGCGACCCACACCCAACAGCGCTCGAGCTCCTCCGCGGTGAGTTCAGCGATGACGTCGAGGGTGTTCGCCATAGGCGGCACCAGATCTCCGCGTGCCATCGATCCGATCTCCAGAGCGGGTACACCCGACTGTAGGAGGCCGCGGGCAACGTCGAGCTTGCGGTCGACGTCGAGTAGCTTGCCGGTCAGTTGCAATCCGTCGCGCAACGTGACGTCGCGCAACTGAGCCTGCGGTTCGAACTCGTACATCACGGCACCATCTCCTCGTCGGTCCTACCCAGCAGATCCTTCAGCACTTCCGCTGTGTGTTCGCCGAGATCGGGACCCACCGAGCGAATCGGAATCGACTTTCCACCGATGACGGGCACGATGCCGACGAAGCCCACGTCGGCCGGCTCGTCGCCGCCGGTGTCCACCGGGAAGTGCTGAATCATGTCCCTGGACGCGTACTGCTCGTCGGCGGCGATGTCGGCTGCGGTGTAGATCGGACCCGACGGCACCCCTGCCGCATCGAGAACCTTCAATACCTCTTCGCGGGAGCGCATTCCGGTCCATGCGCTGATCGCGGCGTCGAGTTCGTCGCGACGGTTCCATCGACCGGCGTTGCTCGCGAGTTCGGGATCGGCGCCGAGATCCGGACGTTCGATCGTGTCCATGTAGCGCTGGAAGATCGCATCGCCGTTGCCCGCGATGACCACGGAGTGGCCGTCGTTGCAGAGGTAGGCGTTCGACGGCGCAATACCCTCCATCCGTCCACCGGTGCGCATCCGCTCGACGCCGTACGCCAGATAGTCCGGGATGAGCGATTCCATCATCGACAGGATCGATTCGTTCAGCGCGACGTCGATCGACCGTTGTTCGAGCGACAACGTCGCCTTCGAGGTCTGGCGTTGGAAAAGTGCCATGACGCAACCGAATGCGGCGTACAACCCGGCGATCGAATCTCCGATGGAGACCCCGACGCGCACGGGCGGTCGATCTGGATCGCCGACGAGATTACGGAAGCCGCCGTACGACTCGGCGACGGCGGCGAAACCCGGACGTTGAGACATCGGGCCGGTCTGTCCGAATGCGGAGATGCGCGTGATGATCAGGTCGGGGTTATTCGCACTGAGAACCTCGGGCGAGAGACCCCACTTCTCGAGGGTCCCCGGGCGGAAATTCTCGAGCACGATGTCGCAGTGCGCAGCCAGGTCGATGACGTCCTGGCGCCCCTGCTCGGTACGGAGGTCGAGGACGATGGACTTCTTGTTCCGGTTGATCGTGCGGTAGAGCATCGAGGTGGTTCCGGAATAGAGCCGCCAGTTTCGGAGCTCGTCCCCAGTCCCGGGCCGCTCGACCTTGATGACCTCGGCGCCGAAATCTGCAAGCATGCGCGCAGCCGTCGGTGCGGCGATGTAGTTTCCGAGCTCGAGTACGCGAACGCCACTCAGTGGTAGAGACATCGAATCCCCTTCGGGCCTCGTAGGACTACGTAGTGGGTAGGTCACAGCTGACACCTCAGTATGACCCGCCACACCGTCACCCACATTATGAGCTCACATTCACTTTATGGGCAATGTGGCTACTGCAGCGGTTGTGCCCTCTTCACCGGAACCGCCGCTCTGGCGGCATCCAATTCGACGGGCGACCGGACCACGGCCACGCCCGTCCGTAGGACACCGTCGGTGAGCGGTTCCGCGCGAAGCCCGCCTCGCCCGATGAGCGCCTTCCGGGCCCCCTGGGCGACCATCGTGTCCATCCATACGCATGGATGCGCTGGACGCCCACCCCGAAAGCGCACCGGGCCGTCGCCGGAGTCGATCTCGAACTCGAGTCCGCGCAGCGGGTCCAACTCGAGACCGCGAACCACTACGTTTCGCCTGGCCACCGCTGTATCCGGAACGGCTGCGCCCAGTTCCTCACCGACGGCTTCCCACGCCTCGAGCGCAAGGAAGGTCACCGCAGCCTCGGTGTGAGCCTTGACCCCGAAGAAGCGATCGCCGCGAATCCCTTTGTTCGCGACGATGTCCACGCGCTCGGCCAA
The DNA here is from genome assembly GCF_001647195.1 of Rhodococcus sp. EPR-157. GTDB lineage: Bacteria > Actinomycetota > Actinomycetes > Mycobacteriales > Mycobacteriaceae > Rhodococcoides. Next base: position 6,836 of record NZ_LVCV01000429.1, read on the forward strand.
CTCGGTCTGCACGTCCATCGCGGGACCGTCCTTGGCCCGGCCGAAATACGCATGGGCGGGTGATACGAGCAACTGAACGATCTCGACGCGGTATTCGAAGGCCATGCGACCGATTCTCTCTTCTTCGATTACCTACCCGTCGGTAAGTTCGATACGTAGACTCGCGAACATGTCTGCGAACACCAGAGTGACCACCTCGGACGGCATTCTCGACGGCAAGTCGGTGGGCGACCTGCTCACCTGGCGCGGGATCCCGTACGCGGCTCCCCCGGTGGGGCCGCTTCGCCTCCGCGCACCGCAGCCCGTACAACCGTGGGAGGGCGTCCGCGACGCCACCGAGTGGGGCAACGCCTCGGTGCAGCACAAGCGCGGCACGATGCTCTCCATCGGCAAGTACCAGCCATCGAGCGAGGACTGCCTGACTCTCAACGTGCTCGCCCCGAGTCGACCCAGCGAGGGCCCCAGGCCCGTCATGGTGTTCATTCACGGCGGCGCGTACACCCTGGGCACCTCGGCTACCCCGCTGTACGGCGGCGGATCACTCGTGCGCCGATCGCTACAGGACAGCGACGGCATCGTCTACGTGTCGATCAACTATCGTCTCGGCGCACTCGGTTACCTGGACCTGACGCAGTTCTCGACGCCGGCAAGGAAGTTCGATTCCAACCTCGGCCTACGCGATCAGGTTGCCGCACTCGAGTGGGTTCAGCGGAACATCGGCCAGTTCGGCGGCGACCCCGAGAACGTGACGATCTTCGGTGAATCTGCAGGCGGGAATGCAGTCACGACGCTGCTGGCCACACCGGCGGCTGCGGGCCTGTTCCGGTCGGCGATTGCAGAGAGTTCTGCCCCCGGGCTGGTCGCAACTCAGGAACGAGCCACCGGATGGGCGCAGGAGTTCGTCGGGTTTCTCGGCGACGGCGGCAACGTCGCCGAGACCTTGGAGCAGGCAGATGTCGCCCGATTGGGCCGCGCTGGAAACAAGCTCGCGTACACAGTGCTGGATCGCACACCAGGACTTCACCCCTTCGGTCCCGTCGTCGACGGTGAATACGTCCCGAAGAATCCGCTGGACGCCTACCAAGACGGCACGGCGCACCGAGTGCCCCTCATCATCGGCACGAACAGCCGCGAGGGCACCTTGTTCCCGAAGGTCCTCGACGCACTGCCTACCAATCCCGAGCGCATCGACACCCTGTTCGCCCTGACCGATCCGCCAGCGAAAGATGTTGTCACCGAGTCGTATCCGGGGTATCCGAACGAGTCCGCCGCGATCGACATCGGCGGCGACTTCACGTTCTGGAAGCCGTCCATCGAAGTAGCCGAGTCACATTCGCGTCGAGCGCCGACCTACAGCTACCGCTTCGATTTCGCGCCGCGAGTGATGAAGTGGCTCGGTCTCGACGCCACCCACGGCTTCGAGCTGTTCGCCGTGTTCGGGATCAGCGAGACGGCATTCGGGAAAATCATGACGATTCCCGGTGGCCGCCGAGCGTTCGCCGAGGTTACCGAGAACGTGCAGTCCCAATGGCTCCACTTCGCCAGGACCGGTCAGCCACTGCCGACGTGGCCGAGATACGACGAGAAGGTCCGCGAGACGATGATTTTCGACTCTCGCACCCGAGTTCAGCGTGATCCTCGGCGTGACCGTCGGCTCGCATGGGAGGGCTACCGCGGCTACGCGAGCCAGAGGACCGAGGCTTCCTCTATTTGAGCAGGCGGGACATCCGGCGGTCGGCGAGGATTTTGCCGCCGGTCTGGCACGTCGCGCAGTACTGGAATGAACGTTCCGAGTAGGAGACCTCCCGAACGGGATCGCCGCACACCGGGCACGGCAGTCCAACTCGGGCATGCACCCTCATGCCCGAGCGCTTCTCCCCCTTCAGCCGCGCGGCATCCTGCCCCACGGATCGAGACACGGCGTCGGTGAGCACTTCTCGCATTGCTCGGTACAGCGCCGAGGTGGCCTCTGCGTCCAACTTGTTCGAGGACGCAAAGGGAGAGAGTTTCGCGACGTGCAGGATCTCGTCGGAATACGCGTTGCCGATTCCGGCGATCAGCGATTGATCGACGAGCGAGGTCTTGAGCCGAGCAGTGGTACCGGCAAGGATCTCACCGAATTCGGGTTCGGTGACAGCCAGCGCGTCCGGGCCGAGGCGCGCGACTCCCGGGACTTCCTTCGGGTCGTGAACCACCCACACCGCGAGTCGCTTCTTGGTGCCGGCTTCGGTGAGATCGATAGCGGGCGTCGACCCCTCAGGGGTGAAGAAGTGAATCCTCAGCGCAAGTGGGCCCTTACCTGGCTTCGGCGGTGCAGCGGAGGGGTTGTCGGTCCACCGCAACCATCCGCCGCGAGAGAGGTGAGTGATGAGCCAGAGGTCACCAGCCTGCAGCGCGAGGTGTTTGCCGAATCGGGCAGCGCCGGTGACGTCCCGGCCCTGCAACTCGGCGATCGGTGGGTCGAACGTCTTGAGCACGCTCAGAGCCGCGATGTCGATACGGCCGATCACGGCGCCGACGGCATGCTCGCGAAGGAAGCCGGCGAGCGCTTCGACCTCGGGTAACTCGGGCATGAACCCATTATGGTGGTGTTCGCGCTGAAAATGCGGGACATGCAGGCGGCTGCGCACACGGGCGGCCGCATACAATGGCCCGCGTGATGGTTCCTACCCCGTACGAGGATCTGCTCCGACACGTGTCGGAGACCGGCACCGCGAAGTCCGATCGCACCGGGACAGGAACGACCAGCGTCTTCGGTCACCAGATGCGGTTCGATCTCAGCGAGGGCTTTCCGCTGATCACCACCAAGAAGGTGCATCTGAAGTCCATCGTGTACGAGCTGCTGTGGTTCCTCCGCGGCGAGTCGAACGTCAAGTGGCTACAAGACCGCGGCGTGAGCATCTGGGACGAGTGGGCCGCACCGGACGGCGAGCTCGGACCCGTCTACGGCGTGCAGTGGCGTTCGTGGCCGACACCGGCCGGCGAGCACATCGATCAGATCTCGCAGGTGCTCGAGATGCTCCGCACCAACCCCGATTCGAGGCGCATGATCGTCTCGTCGTGGAACGTCGGCGAGATCCCGCAGATGGCGCTGCCACCCTGCCACGCGTTCTTTCAGTTCTACGTCGCCGACGGAAGACTGTCGTGCCAGCTGTATCAGCGCAGTGCCGATCTCTTCCTCGGAGTTCCGTTCAACATCGCCAGCTACGCACTGCTGACACACATGGTGGCCGCACAGGTGGGCCTCGATGTCGGCGACTTCGTGTGGACGGGCGGTGACTGCCACATCTACGACAACCACCGCGAGCAGGTGGCTGAGCAGTTGAGCCGCGAGGCTTACCCGTATCCGACATTGAATCTGGCACACCGTGATTCGATTTTCGACTACGAGTTCGAGGACATCGAGATCGTCGACTATCAGCATCACCCCGCGATCAAGGCGCCGGTCGCGGTATGAGTCCGACCCACGTCGGATTGATCTGGGCGGAAGCTGCGGGCGGGGTGATCGGCGACGGCAACTCCATTCCGTGGCACGTCCCCGAGGACATGGCTCACTTCAAGGCGATCACCCAGGGACACCCAGTCGTCATGGGCCGCAAGACCTGGGATTCGCTCCCACCCCGGTTCAGGCCGTTGCCGGGGCGTCGAAACATCGTCGTGACTCGTGACCCCGACTGGCACGCTGACGGCGCCGAGACCGCGAGCAGCGTCGACGGTGCACTGGCACTGATCGACGACGACACGGCCTGGGTCATGGGCGGCGGCGAAATCTACCGGGCAGCAATGCCGTTCGCCACCGAACTACAGGTCACCCGAATCGACCTCGAGATCGACGGTGACACGGTGGCCCCGACCATTCCCGAGAACTGGACCGCTGTCACCGGCGAGTGGATGACCAGCCGCGTCGACGGCATCCGATTTCGCTGGGAGCAGTACGGCAAGGCTTACCAAACTAGTTGATCGGCACTGCCTTTCGGTCGGTTAAGGTGTCCGCGACCGTCCCCGTACGCCATACTGAGCGCATGGACAAGAAGTCACTTACCGCCCTTGCCCGACAACAATTGAAGCTTGCCGTGGGCGCTTCGAGTGGCCGTAGTTCACAGACCGTCTACGGGGGCCATCAGCGCCACCTTCGCCAGACCGTCGTCGCGTTGGCTGCCGGGAACAGTCTTGCCGAGCACGACCTCTCCGGCGAGTCGACCGTACTGGTCATCAGCGGTCAGTTGATGCTGGTCAGTGGCGAGAAGTCGTGGAAGGGCTCGGCGGGCGACCTCCTCGTGGTGCCTGATGCCCGCCACAGCGTCGAAGCGACGGAAGACGTCGCATTCCTGTTGACGGTGGCGGTCTAGCCTCCCCGGACCACGAGCACCGGGCAGTCGGCAGTGTTTATCAGCGCGTAGCTCGTGGACCCGAGCGTCATTCCGGAAAACCCTCCGCGCCCACGACTGCCGACGACGATCAACGACGCTTGCTCGGACAACCCGGTAAGTACTCGCACCGGACGGTCCTGAGCGACGACGCGTCGCACTTCGACGTCCGGGTACTTCTCCTGCCAGCCGGCAAGACTCTCCGCCAACACCGCTTCCTCGGCTGCCGCGATGTCTTCCCATCCGAAAGGCACGGCCGAAATCTGTGCGAGAGAGACGTCCGACCACACGTGCACGGCCATGAGCGGCGCATCTCGATGCGATGCTTCGTCGAACGCGGTCGCGATGGCGCTCTGATTGACGGCTGAACCGTCGACGCCGACGACGACGGGTCCCAACGCCGGCGGTCGGCCGTCGATGCTTCGACCGCGTACGACGACCACCGGTGACGACGCATGCGTGCTCAGCGCAACCGCCGCCGAACCGATGAGGCCCGAATCCGATTCGCCGAGTCCGACGGCGCCCAGAACGACCATTGCACTGGTTTTCGACTCCGCCAGAAGCACATCGATGACCTTGCCGTCGAGAGCCTCGGTTTCGATCCGCAGGGCCGCGCCGTCGACGGTCGCGCGCGCAAGGGTTTCGGCCGCGACGAGGCGTGAACGTGCCATCGCCGAGAACTCAGCGGTGTGTGCGTCGTCGAGATGCGCTGGAATGTCGACCGCGGTGACTATCCGAAGAGTGAAGTCACGCCCGGCCGCTGTGAGCGCAGCCCAGACGGTTGCCAGATCGGACGCCTCGGACCCATCGATTCCGACCACTATGGTACTGCTGCCGCTCATCTGGGCCGCCTCCGCTCGGTGTGCCGCCCAGAGTAATCGACCAGAAGCAAAGAAGGGGTCGGTCAGACGCAAGAACCCTCTCGCCGGTCACCGAGAGCAATGCTTTCGGTCACCGGCGAGAGGGTGCTTTCCCACAGACCCCCCGGGGGTTTCGACACGCGCGTCGAACTACGACGCGCGAAGCTTTTCTGCATCGCGTGCAAGCGCACGCATACGCACTTGTTCGAAAGCCGTGGCCTGAATCTCCAGATCGTCGAGGAAGTCGGACAGGATCTTTCGATTCCGTTCCCCACCTACTGTGTCGGCGCGCTCGAAGACGCGCCATCCACGTAGTGCCGGGAGCAGAACTTCGTCGAGATGGCGTCTCAGGTCATAGATTCCGTCACGGGCGATCAACATCGCGCTGCGCTCGAAGCCGGGCAGACCGCTTCCTGGCATCTGGAAGTTCATCACGACCTCGGTGATCGCCTTCAACGTCTGAGCGGGTGCGATTCCGAGTGCAGCGTCGACGAGGCTCCGATAGAACTCGACGTGCAGTCGCTGATCGGCGACGATGCGATCGAGGATGGCGGTGGCCACCGGGTCCGCACACTCCACGGCTGTGTTCACATGGCTGACCATCGTCGCCATCACGTCGACGGTGGAGTGCACGATCGATCGGAGGAGGTGGTCACCTTCCATGGACGCTTCGATCCCGATGGTCGTGCATTGAAACCGGGCTCGATCGAGCGCAATCGGGTCGACACTTCTGGTTGCGACGAGGTACTGCTGGATGGCGTCGGCGTGCAGTCGTTTCTCGCCGGTCCACTCGTGCAGCCAGGATGCCCACGACCCACGGGTGGCCGCGGGTGCGCCAGGTTCCGTGCGCGCAGTGTTGTTGTGGGTCAACAGGGTAGTGATCAATGCAGCCTTGGCCGTTTCGGTCAACGGCGACCGCCGCTGCCCCCAGTACCGTTCCGGCAGAACGTACTGCGCAGGATCCCATGTCTGCGCGGTTGCACGATGTCGACCGAGACACCGCTCGATCACCGGCTCGAGTTCTCGAAGCAATGTGATCTGACTCAGTGCTCCCACCGCACACCTCCTCGACATTCTCGGGATCGGAGTCGATCCGCCCGATCGGCTGCGGACGACGCTAGGCCCACCGCTGGCCCCGAGTGCACGTTCCGGTGATTGTTTAGGCAATGTCGCAATCGTGATGTCGCCCGTGTTGAGAGCCTTCACAAATTGCTCGCGCCAAACACTGGATAACGCGTTGATAACATCCTATGATCAAGTCTGTTAGCAGCGGGAAAACAAACTTCAGGTTCGAAATCCGGGCATATTCGGTCAAGTTTTGAACCAAAGTTGCGTGGATAGGCAACAATACGCGTCAGTAACTTTCTCTACGCCGGAGCTGACGTTCCTACACGAAGGGCTGATCTGTGACCGTTCACAACACGACGAGCCTCGGAATAATGGTTGCAGGACAGCCTGCATCTGCGCCGCTACGTGACTTCCGTGCCGTGGCACGGCTACTCGTCGGCCACTTCGCAGCCAATACCCCGTGCGGATCCCTTCCTGGTGAGCAGCTGAACGGCGACGTCACCGAGTTCACCGTCAAATGCATCAGCATTGCGGTCCAGATGCTCGACGAGCGTCGCGCGCCGACCGAGAGCGATCTCGCGGAGCTGCGAGCGAAAGCCAGCCAATGGGCGCGCGAAGGCGTCCCGCTCGAGTCGGTACTGACCGTCTACCACGAGGGCATCCAGATCGGCTGGAATCTCGTATCGAAGCGGGCAGGTGAAGGAGACGCGAACGACCTCATCGAAGCGGCTCGGATGTTCGTCCTGCTGTCGGAGAAGGTGTCCATCGCTGCGTCCAAGAGCTACGTCGAGGAACTGCAGGCGGTTGCGAGCGAGCACCACACCGCTGCCCACACTCTGGTGTCCTCGCTGCTGAGCGGACACAATGCCGTCGCGATCGCCCGGCAGTCCGGCATCGAGCTCGCCGACAGTTACCTCGTGTTGGCATTGTCGGTGCCCTCCCACCCGGACGAGAACGATCCTGCGATCCAGCGGACTGTCGCCGCGCGCCGCAAGCTCCGCCGGGTCCAGGCGGAACTGGCGACCATGTGCGGACGGAGCCCGCTCTCCATGCTCAGCACCGAGGGCGGCACCGTTCTCATTCCCGGCGTGCACGACGAGGAATGGGTGGAAGCACTCGTCCATCGCTTGAGCACTGCAGCCGAAGTGCCTCTCACCGTCACCGCCGAACAAGCCGCGACCGCCGACATCCCGACGGCAGCCGATCAGGTCCACGAGCTGCTGGCCTTGGCGCATCAGCTTCATCGCCCCTCCGGTCTCTACCGCATGGACGACCTGGTTCTCGAATACCAGCTGACCCGGCCCGGACCGGGACGGCGCCACCTCCGCCAGATTCTCGAACCACTCGATTCTTCACCGGAGCTGCTGGAAACGCTCGAAATCCACATCTCGCACGACCTCAATCGCCAGCGGTCCGCGCGCCAGCTACACCTGCACACCAACACGGTCGACTACCGACTGAAGAGGATTGCTCAGCTGACCGGGTTCGACCCGACACGACCGTCGGGAATCCGTCATCTGCAGGCTGCGCTCGTCGCACGAAGACTCGAAGCAGCGCAGGGCGCGGCATAGGGAATTAATCGCCCGGGGCGCTGGTTGGACACTTCGACAGTGTTCGATCCATGCCCCGGGTACCAACACAAATGCCGCTTCGAGCGGCCTCTTGCCGAGAGGCGCACTGGCGGACACTGTCACTATTGAACCGCCCACCCTCGTGTGGGCGGTTCTTTACGTTCCAAGAGGAGTCGCATATGGCCACGCCCACTCTTACGGTCCGCCTCGATGGCGTCGTCAAGGAGTATTCGACCGGGGAACAACCGGTACGCGCTCTGGACGGGATCGACCTCACCGTGTCGGGTGGCCAATTCGTCTCCCTGGTTGCACCGTCCGGAGCAGGCAAGAGCACCCTGCTGCACATGCTCGGTGCCCTCGACGTCCCCGACGCCGGGACTGTGGTCTTCGACGGCATCGACATCACGAAACTCAACGACAACGAGCAGTCCGACTTCCGGCGCCATCGAGTCGGGTTCGTCTTCCAGTTCTTCAATCTGCTGCCCACCATGTCGGCGTGGGAGAACGTTGCGGTACCCAAGCTGCTCGACGGGATACCGATGTCCAAAGCCAAGGCCGATGCGCTCCGCCTGCTCGACATGGTCGGGCTGGCGGATCGCGCTGAGCACCGCCCCGCACAGCTCTCCGGCGGTCAGATCCAGCGGGTGGCGATCGCGCGAGCTCTCGTCATGAACCCGGCACTGATCATCGCCGACGAGCCGACCGGCAACCTCGACTCGAAGACGTCGCACTCCGTACTCGACATACTCGCCGACATCGCACACGACAGCGATGACACCCGCGCAGTCGTCATGGCGACGCACGATCTCGAAGCTGCGCGTAGAACCGATCGCGTCATCTCCATGCTCGACGGTCGGATCGATACCGATGTCTTGTCAGGGCAGGAAGTGTGATCGGGACGGCGGTCAGTCGCTTTCGGGTACTCGGACTTCGAGACCTCCGCGCGCACTGGGTTCGATCGCTGGTATCGGCCGGCGTCGTAGCCGTCGCGGCCGCGCTCCTCGTTGCGGTGCTGGGGACGTACGGTTCCCTCACCGGTTCGGTCGAAAAGCTTGCGATCTCCATTGCCGGAAACGCCGATCTCGAGGTCGTCGGTGTGACGGACACCGGTTTCGCTGCAACCGAACTCGACGTCATCCGCGGTGTGCCCGGCGTCGAGGCGGCCGTACCGTTGCTGCGCGGTGAGATCGTCACCGGCAGTGGCTCGCTCACCGTCATCGGAGTCGACGCAACCATCACTGCGCTCGATTCGGATCTACAGAGTGCCGTGTCGGGTTCGATCACCGACCTGGCGCGCCCGGGTGCCGTACTCGTCGGACCGAACACCGGATACACCGAAGGACAGACCTTCGAGGTGGCCGGACGCACGCTCACTGCCGTCGGCGTGGTGACCGGGGAGGGTTCGGAGCGAATCGGCGGCGGCAATTTCCTCATCGCTCCCCTGCCTTTCGCCCAGACACTCACCGACCGAGCCGGACAGCTGGATTCCGTATTCGTCGTCGGCGATGTAGCCGACGCAGTGCGGGATGCAGTCGGTGGACGAGTCGCCGTGATGAGCCCGGACTTTCGTGCCGAGCGAGCCGACACGGCCATGAGCCTGACGCGAAACTCCACACTCATGGTCTCGCTGATCGCCTTCGTCGTCGCGGGCTTCCTGGTGTTCAACGTCATGAACATGGCGATCGCGAAGCGTCGACCGACCATCTCCGTGTTGCGCTCCATCGGTGGTC
>NZ_LVCV01000430.1 GCF_001647195.1 Rhodococcus sp. EPR-157
CCCAGTCGTTCTCGTCGAGCGGATCTTCGATGGAGACGAGCGGGTAGGCGTCGACGAGTTCGCCGTAGAACGCCGACATCTGCTCGGCCGACTTGGTCTCACGCTCGAAGGCGTAGCCGGTACCCGCGGTGTAGAACTCGGTGGCCGCGACGTCGAGCGCAAGCGCGATGTCCTGACCGGGCTTGAGACCGGTCTTCTCGATGGCCTCGAGGATGAGGTCGAGCGCAGCCTTGGTGCCGGCCAGGTCGGGAGCGAAGCCGCCCTCGTCGCCGAGACCCGTCGACAGGCCCTTTGCCTTGAGGACGCCCTTGAGCGAGTGGTACACCTCGGCGCCCCAGCGCAGGGACTCCTTGAAGGTCGGCGCACCAATCGGCGCGATCATGAATTCCTGCACGTCGACGCCGCTGTCTGCGTGAGCGCCACCGTTGATGATGTTCATCATCGGGACCGGCAGAATGTGGGCGTTGGGGCCACCGAGGTAGCGGAAGAGCTCGAGGCCTGCGGACTCGGCAGCGGCCTTGGCGACGGCCAGCGACACGCCCAGCAGGGAGTTCGCGCCGAGACGAGACTTGCTCGGGGTGCCGTCGAGATCGAGCAGAACCTGGTCCACAGCCCGCTGCTCGATGGCGTCGAGGCCGATGACGGCCGGAGCGATCTCGTCGAGAACTGCGTTGACTGCCTTCTCGACGCCCTTGCCGCCGTAACGCTCGCCGCCGTCACGAAGCTCGACGGCCTCGTGCTCTCCGGTGGATGCGCCGGAGGGGACTGCCGCACGGGTCAGGGTTCCGTCGTCCAATGCGACCTCGACCTCGACCGTGGGGTTGCCACGGGAGTCGAGGATCTCGCGAGCTCCGACCTGCTCAATGATGGCCACGAATGCTTCTCCTAGTAACGGGGACGGGCGGATTGTGCCGGGTGTCAGACTAGCCGCTCCGAGGATGTCTCCGCATACTTCACCGACGTTAGGCGCTGGTTCCGACGGAGTAGGCGGAGGCAGCGTCGCGAACATCCCGGAGGTAGACGCCGGATTGGTTGTAGGCCATCAGCGCTCGTTCCCAGCCCTCGGCGGTGCGCAGATCGCCGCCGCGAGCGCACAGGTATCGAGCGGCGGTGAGGGCGGCGTCGTCGAGGTTGTCCGGGTCGGCAATTGCGTCACCGTTGGCGTCGACGCCCCACTTCTTCCAGGTCTCGGGGATGAACTGCATCGGTCCCATCGCGCGGTCGTGGACGGTGTCGCCGTCGAGCACCCCACCGTCCGTGTCCGGAATTTCGGCGATTCCCGGACCGCCGTCGAGTGGGATTCCGCGGATCACGGGGAACACGGTGCCGTCGGGCGCGACGGTCGAACCCTGATAGGTGCCGTGTCGGCTCTCGATGTAGCCGATGCCGGCGAGAGTTGTCCAGGCGATGCCGCATCCTGGCGAGGTATCGGACATGATCGCCGCCGCGTGGGCGTACGCGGCAAGTGCCGGTGCCGAGATGTTCAACGCGTCTGCCTGCGGATCTGCCCAGGCGAGCAGCAGATCGGCAGTTCGGCCTTGGGCGTTGAAGTCGATTTCCGGGACGGGTGTGCCTACCCCGGGTGGAATGCCCTCGGGAATGTCGCGCGGCGGTTCCGTCGAGCCGCAGGCCGCCACAACCAGAACCGCGGACAGCACGGTGAGCACCCAGCCCAGACGACTCTTCACTCCTCCCATCCTGCACATCAAAAGTAATAAATACCTAAAGCGCGACATATGCGCAGGTCAACGCGGTAGCGCCCCTTCGCGAAGGGTGTATGTTTCTGTCATCCACATGAGGGTCGCCTACCCTTGTTTCCATCGCACAGGAGCATTTCTCGTGTCCGTACTCGCCGCCGGTTCGGCACCTTCGATCGCCACGCAGATGTTCGGCAGTGGTTTGATCGGGCTTCGCGAAGGCCTCGAGACAGGCATCGTCGTGATGATCCTGGTGGCGTTTCTCGTGAAATCCGACCGCCGCGACGCCCTGAAGTGGGTGTGGTTGGGCGTCGGAATCGCCGTCGCGATGGTTGCCCTGATCTTCTTCGTCATCCACTACGGCACCTCGACGGTCACCGGCCTCACCGCCGAGATCATCGCCGGGCTCGCATCCCTCGTGGCCGTGGCCATCGTCACGGCGATGGTGCTGTGGATGCGCACTGCCGCCAAGGACATGTCAGGTGAGCTGCGCTCCGGGATGGAGCGGGCACTCACCGTCGGGCCGATCGCTGTTCTGTCGTTGTCCTTCTTCGCCGTGGGTCGCGAAGGCGTCGAGACCGCGCTGCTGATGGTCGGCTATGCGGAGAACACGAACGGAAGTCTCTGGCCGCTGCTCGGATTGCTCTTCGGCATCGTCGTCGCCGCTGTGCTCACCGTGTTTCTGTACTTCGGCGCCATTCGGATCGACTTCGCCGTGTTCTTCAGATACACCGGCATCTTTCTCATCGTCGTCGCCGCAGGAATTCTGGCGTACGGAATTCGGGCGCTCCAGATCGGCGGGCTACTTCCAGGTGGCAGCTCCATCGCGTTCGACATCACCGCCCACTACGACGCCTCGAGCTGGTACGGGACCGTACTCGCCGGCATCTTCAACTTCCGACCCGAACCGACCGTCCTTCAGGCCGTCGGTTGGCTGCTCTACCTCGTCATCGTTCTGTTCCTGTTTCTCCGGCCGGTTCGCGTTCCCGAGCCCGCACTCACCTCATGAAAGGCGTCGTCTCGATGCGTCGTACCACTTTCGCTTTGGCCGCAGTCGCGGTTCTACCCTTGGCTCTGGCCGGCTGCACGGAGAAGTCCTCGTCCGAGGCCGGCTCCGAAGACATCGCCGTGACGGCCACCGACACCACGTGTGAGGTCGGGAGCGCCGAGGGAACCACCGGAAACTCCACGTTCCAGATCACCAACAACGGCAGCAAGGTCACCGAGTTCTACGTCTATGGCGAAGGAGACCGCGTCATGGGCGAGGTCGAGAACATCGGCCCCGGCCTGACGCGTCAGCTCATCGTCGCGCTCCCCGACCCCGGCACCTACCAAACCGCCTGCAAAGCAGGAATGGTCGGCGACGGTATCCGCGCGAACTTCGTCGTCACCGGCGACGCGGTACGTCAGGCCGACGAGGACGGACTGCTCGCTGAAGCCGCGACGGGCTACAAGCGCTACGTCGTCAGCCAGGTCGACGCGCTGCAGGAGACCACCGCGTCGTTCGTCGCCGCCGTCAAGAGCGGCGACATCGAATCCGCCAAGGCCCAATTCCCCATCACCCGTAGCTACTACGAGCGCATCGAGCCTGTCGCCGAGAGCTTCCCCGACGATCTCGACCCGCGCATCGACCTGCGTGAGCCCGACGTCGAGCCCGGCGCCGAGTGGACCGGTTTCCACCGCATCGAGAAGGACCTGTGGACACAGGGGCTTCAGCCCGACACCAATGCAATGGCTGATCAGCTGCAGGCCGACATCGCCGAACTGGCCGAGAAGGTCAAGGCCGACGACTTCACCATCGACCCGATCCAGGTTGCCGGTGGCGCCCAGGGACTGCTCGACGAGGTCGCGAAGACCAAGATCAGTGGTGAGGAGGACTTCTTCTCGCACACCGACCTGTGGGACTTCCAGGCCAACGTCGACGGCTCTCAAGCTGCGGTCGCAGCCGTCCGTCCGATCATCGATCAGAACGAGGCCGAACTCGGCACCGCGATCGACGCCCGGTTCGCCGAGCTCGACGCCGAACTGGCGAAGTACCGTAGCGGCGACGGCTTCGTGTTCTACGACACCGTGACCGAACAACAACGCCAGGAACTTTCGAACAAGATCGACGCGCTGTCTGCCGAAGTGAGCCAGGTGCAGGGTGTCGTTGCAGGACAGTAATCCCCCACAGAAGTCGGGCTTTTCCCGACGGCGCCTCTTCGGTGCCGTCGGGGCCGGAGCTGCCCTCGTCGGCGCGGGTGCCGTCGGTGGCTACGCCGCTGGTTCTTCGTCCTCCGATGCGGCATCGGACGTCGTGGACTTCCGCTGCGACCACCAAGCCGGCATCGTCACACCTGCTCAGGACCGCATGCACTTCGTCGCGTTCGACATCACCACGGATTCGCGGGACGACTTCGTCGCGATGCTTCGGGAGTGGACCGAGATGGCGGAGCGCATGGTCCGCGGTGAAGAGACGTTCGTCGACGGTGCCATCGGGGCCGGTGAATACAAGCCACCCTCCGATACCGGTGAGGCACTGGGCCTGTCGGCATCGTCGCTGACGCTGACGATCGGATTCGGGCCGGGCCTGTTCGACCGCTTCGGCCTGTCGGAGTTCCGTCCGGCATCGTTGGCCGATCTACAGCACTTCCCGGCAGACAACCTCGACGCTCGTCGCTCCGGCGGCGATCTGTGCATCCAGGCGTGCGCCAACGACCCTCAGGTCGCTGTCCACGCGATCCGCAATCTGGCACGCGTCGGCTTCGGGACAGTGTCCGTCAAGTGGTCGCAGCTCGGCTTCGGACGTACGTCGTCGACGTCGACCACCCAGGCGACACCGCGAAACCTGTTCGGATTCAAGGACGGAACGGCCAACCTGAAGGCCGAGGACCCGGCGATGCTCGACGAGCACGTGTGGGTCTCACCGACCGACGACCAGGAATGGATGGCCGGCGGCTCCTACCTCGTCGCCCGGCGGATCCGGATGCTGATCGAGTCCTGGGATCGCACCGTGCTCAACGAACAGGAACGAGTCATCGGGCGCAGCAAGGGCTCCGGCGCACCGATGGGACTGAAGGACGAATTCGATCCACTCGACCTGGACTCGAAGGGGCCCAAGGGATTGCTGATCGACGAAGCAGCCCACGTGCGATTGGCGTCCAAGGAAGAACTCGGCGGTATCCAAATCCTCCGGCGGGGGTACAACTTCACCGACGGCTCCGACGGCTTCGGCCACCTCGACGCCGGACTGTTCTTCATCGCGTACTGCCGTGATCCGCTAAAACAATTCGTGCCCATGCAACTCTCCCTCGCTCGCAAGGATCTGCTGAACGAGTACATCCAGCACGTGGGGTCGGCGGTCTTCGCCTGCCCCCCGGGGTTGGGTGTGACGGACTATTGGGGTTCGACGTTGTTCGGTTGAGCGTGAGTTTCCCCGGCCCCTCATCGCTTGAATGGTCCATCCATACGGTCAGATAGCGTGGGTGCGACATCCAAGCGGTGGATCGCCGGTCCCCTCATCGCTTGAATGGTCCATCCATACGGTCAGATAGCGTGGGTGCGACATCCAAGCGGTGAACTGGGCCCGTATTGACCACGCGATGAGTTTCCGAGCTCGGCCAGGTCTACACCCCGTACGATATCGACGACGGCGGGAGCACACATGGCACAGCTACTACGAGTTCAGAATTTCTGCATCGCCAGCGACGGAGTCGCGGCAGGTGTCGACCAGAGCTTCGAGAATCCGTTCGGGCTCGACCATCGTGACCTGGTCACGTGGGCTGGCGCCACCGCAAGCTGGCCGAACCGCACCGAACCCGGCGGTACCCGTGGACTGGACGACTACTTCACCCGCGACTTCACCCACAACATCGGCGCCGAGATCATGGGCCGAAACAAATTCGGATTTCAGCGCGGACCCTGGGCCGATCACGAATGGCAAGGCTGGTGGGGCGACGAGCCGCCGTTCCATACGCCGGTCTTCGTGCTCACCCACCACGTGAGACCATCGATCACGCTCAGCGACACCACCTTTCACTTCATCGACAGCAGTCCCGCCGAGGTCTTGAACGAAGCGAAACAAGCCGCACTCGGGAAGGACGTCCGACTCGGCGGCGGCGTCACCACAATCCGGGAATTCCTCGACGCCGACCTCGTCGACACCATGCACATCGCGGTCGCACCCGTCGAAGTCGGATCCGGTCTGAAGCTGTGGGAATCTCCCGACGAACTCGAGGACCGTTTCGAACACGAGGTCGTCCCCAGCTCGAGCGGCATTTCGCACCACCTCTTCTGGCGGAAGTAGCAAACCCCTCGGAGTCGTGTACCAAGTGTGGTGACCGAATGTCTCATTCGGTCACCCACCGGGCACCGAATGTCTCATTCAGTCACCCTGGGAGCGACCCAACACCGCTCGGATGGTCCATCCATACGATCAGATAGCGCCGAAGGTCCATTCAAGCGAAAGGGGGGCGGACAAACAGCAAACTACCGCCGACCCCAGTTCTCTATCCACTCGATAGCCGTGAGCTTGCCCGGCTGCGCGCCGTGGACCTGGGCGGACGTTTCGGCACCACGGACGCGCTGGGCGAAGTCCAACACGTTGCGCCGCAGCAGGTCTTCCGCACTCTCGCCGCCGTGACTGTGGTCGTCGCCGATGTGTACGACGCGCAACTCTTCGGGGACGAGTTCGTCGGGCAGACCTGCCTTCTTCGCGCGGGAGACGACCTTCTGCGTCAGCGCGAGGGCGGGCTGGGCGAGCGCGACTCCGTCGAGGCAGGAGCCTCGCGCCTTCTCCGACGCCTTCTTCTCTTCCCATGCCTTCTCTTGTGCTGCAACGTCGATCGGGCCGGTGGAGCCGTCCGTCAGGTGCGGTGTCCGATGGGTCAGCTTCGCGACCAGGCCCGCTGCCACGTCGTCGACGTCGAACGAATTCTCTGCGGCATCCTGAGCGATCCGGGAGTGGAACAGCACCTGCAACAGGATGTCGCCGAGTTCTTCCCTGAGGTCGACGAGGTTGCCGCTGTGAATGGCATCGAGGAGCTCGTACGTCTCCTCCAAGAGATAGCCGCTCAAGGATACGTGCGTCTGCTGCGCTTCCCACCCGCCGATCGTCCGCAGCCGATCCATCAGTACAACGGCCGCGATGAGGTCGTCGCCCGGCAGCTTCGGCGACGCGATGACGCGTTCACCGTGCCGAATCCGTTCCTGCACATCAGGGTTGGACAGATCGGTACTGACCAGAACCTCGGCCGAACCGTCCCCGTGCGCGGTTCCCGAAAACAGCCAGCGCGTACGCACCGGCACTTCTTCGGTGAACTGCACGACACCGCTGAGGAATTCGATCGCTTCGGCCGGGACCATCGTCGGCCGGACGGGATCGAGCAGAACGACCGTCATCACACCCCCACAGTCTGCTCCAGCAACACCGAACGTGACGGCTTACCATCGAGCGAGAGCATGAGATCGGCGATGTACTGGATCAGTTCGACGTCGCGAACTCGTGCCGCACCGACACCCCCACCTTCGACACGCGGAAGCGGTAGTTGCACAACGCCGGTCGTCGCACGGTAGGCGGCGTTCGGGTACAGACGCTTGAGACGAATCTGCTTCGAATCCGGCAGCTCCATCGGCGCGAGCTTGATCTGAGTACCGGAGACGTTGACGTCGGTGAGCCCGTACTCCTTGGCGATGAGCCGCAGTTTCGCCACCGACACGAGACGTCCCACTTCTTCCGGCAGAGGGCCGTAACGATCCACCATCTCGTCGATGACAGCAGCTATCCCCTCGGAATCGGCTGCAGCAGCTAGCTTCCGGTATGCCTCGAGACGAAGCCGATCACTGGTGACGTAGTCGGGAGGGATGTGGGCGTCGACCGGAAGATCGATGCGCACTTCCTTCGGCGCCTCGTCCGTCGTGATCGGCTTTCCATCCATTACTGCCCGATACGCCTCGACTGCTTCGCCGACGAGCCTGACGTACAGATCGAATCCGACGCCCGCGACGTGACCGGACTGCTCGGCACCGAGAACGTTTCCAGCGCCGCGGATTTCGAGGTCTTTCATCGCGACGGCCATGCCCGCACCGAGGTCGGAGTTCTGCGAGATGGTCGCCAGCCTGTCGTAGGCCGTTTCGGTGAGCGGCTTCTCGGTCGGATACAGGAAGTATGCGTACCCACGTTCGCGGCTACGCCCGACGCGGCCGCGCAACTGATGCAGCTGCGACAGTCCGAGGGAATCACTTCGCTCGACGATCAACGTGTTCGCATTCGAAATGTCGAGGCCCGTTTCGATGATGGTCGTACACACCAGAACGTCGGTCTCACGCTGCCAGAATCCTTGCACCGTCCGCTCGAGCGTCTCCTCGTTCATCTGACCGTGCGCGGTGGCGACACGCGCCTCGGGCACCAGATCACGAATCTTCTTGGCAGCCTTGTCGATCGAGCTGACTCGGTTGTGCACGAAGAAGACCTGACCGTCACGAAGCAACTCACGACGAATGGCCGCGGCGACCTGCTTGTCGTTGTAGGCACCCACGTAGGTCAGAACCGGGTGCCGCTCTTC
>NZ_LVCV01000431.1 GCF_001647195.1 Rhodococcus sp. EPR-157
CTGATGGGGCACCTTGCAATCGACAGCCTGCCCCCGTTTCTGATCGAAGCGTTCGACGTCCGAATCGAATACGTGTTGCCGGGCTATGCAATCCCCTCGGCGATCGTTCTGTGCGTAGCTGCGTGTGTCGCGGCGTCTGCCCTGGCAGCCGTCCAGGTATATCGAATTTCCCCTGTCGAGGCTCTCGCCGTGGGCGGGTCGGAGACCTCGTCGGGGCCGTCCGGTCGGTTCGCCTTCGGTGTCGCACTGCTCGGTGCCGTAGCGATCGCCGGGTCGGTCGTCTTGGCTGTGACGGTCGACGGACAAGCCGCACTGACTGCGGGCGCCGTTTTCCTCATCGGCGTCGTCGCGCTGTGCGTGGGTGGTACCAGAATCATCGTCGGAGTCGCAGGTAACGTTCCACGCCGCTGGGGTGGCGCCGGGCGACTGGCAAGCGCCACCATCGAACGCGCGCCGGGCCGAATCTGGGCAACCGTCATGACGATCGTGGTGGCAGTCGGCGTCATCGTCGGTGTGTCAGGGGCGTTGAACAACCTGACGAGCTCGGCGACGGAGTCGTTGTCGTCCCTGGGCCGCACCGACGTGTTCGTGTCATTGACCTCCAGCTACGCGGTGCCCGCGGGCGCGACATTGGATCCTGCAGTGGTGCAGCAGATTCGCTCGACGCCCGGGGTGACGAATGCCGTCGAAGGGCAGTGGGCGTACGCGGACCTCGGCGACGAACTAGTCGCCATCCAAGGCGTCGCCGAGGGCAGCAACGCCGTGACACTCTCGGTCCTCGACGAGTCCGTCGAAGCTGCTGTGCTGCGCGGTGACGGTGTCGCCATATCCCGCAATCTGGGCCTCGCGCTGAATGTTTCGACGGGAAGCACCATCGAACTTCCCACTCCCACCGGAGTGCGGCCGGTGAAAGTTCTTGCCGTGGTCGACTACCTCAATGCCGCCGGCGGAACCATGGCGATCTCACTCGACTCCATGCAGGAATGGTACGACCGCCCAGGCGCCACCTATCTGGAGATCGCAGTCGACTCGGACACCGTCCAGAAGACGTTGGACGACACCCTTCCGCCCGAGGTCAACGTCTACTCCGGCACCCAAGCACTCGAAGGCGCGAGCGCATCCATCGCGCAGGCCGGTGCGCTCGCCGTGGCACTGCAATGGATCGTGGCCGTCGTCGCGGCTGTCGCGCTGCTGAACACCCTGATGCTGTCGGTCCTCGAACGACGCCGAGAACTGGGTGTGCTGCGGGCCATGGGCGCGAGCCGCGGAACACTCGGACGGATGGTGCTGAGCGAAGCGCTGTCCGTCGGGATCGTGGGCGGTGTGCTCGGGCTGGCAATCGGTGCCGCGCTGCAGTACCTCAGCACCCTCATCCTCGGCGCAAGCACAGGCATCGCCATCGAGTACACGGCGGACCCGTCGATCCTGCTCTACGGACTCGTCGCGTTGCTCCTCGCCCTGGTCGGGTCACTACCGCCGGCCGTGCACGCCTCGCGGTCGACCATCGTCGATGCTATTGCGGCCGACTGATCCGGCGACCGGTACACTCGTCCGTGCACAACTCGCCTTCGTAGCTCAGGGGATAGAGCAACCCTCTCCTAAAGGGTAGGTCGCAGGTTCGAATCCTGCCGAGGGCACCACGTATAACCGCAGGTAGTGCGCCTGCGACGCCAGATCCAAGGGCCGGAACCGGCCTCCGCAAGCGCGAAACGCGCGTGATTTACGCGTGAAGCGCGGGCCGATCAGCTCTGCATCGCATCGAGCAACATGCCGCCGAGACACCTTGTGCAAACCTGTCGGTACGTGATGACAGGATGTGTTCAAGCTCGCTCGATCCACGACGTACCGCGCACCTAGGGGCAACATGAAGCTGAAGTCATTCCGCGTTCGCGTTTTCCGCAACATCATTGATTCAGGTGAAGTCACGGCCGATGACGTCACCTGCATCGTCGGAAAGAATGAGGCGGGCAAATCTGCTCTCCTGCAGGCCTTGCACACCCTGAACCCAGCTAATGCAGCGTCCAACCTAAGTATGCTTGACGAATACCCGCGCTGGCTGAAGAAGGAACACGAAATAACCGGCGTGATTGACGACGCGGTTCCGATCACTGCCACTTTCACCATCAGCGACTCGGAGCTACAAGACATCGAAGACACTTTCGAACCCGGCGTACTGGACTCTCGTGAAATTGTAGCCAGCCGCTCGTACAAACATCCCGGAACTTTGAATATTGAAGCGCAAATAAATTACGCTGCCTACGTTGACCCGTTCATTAATAGCTTGCCAGCAGTCTTACAGAGCGCAATCGGATCGCCAGGCACGGTTGACAAACTACGAGCTCTGGTAAATGAATGCATAAACCAAAAAGACGATTTACCAGAATCCGTCGAGATTGCTGGGGCTGCACGAGATGCGGCAGCCCGACTTGCTGAAACCTTTGGCCCCACCAAGGGTTTGCGAAGTGCAATAGACGACCTACTCAAAGAACTTGTCCCAAGAACGTTCTACTTCAGCACCTATGCGCAGCTGGACGGAAGATACGACTTCGATTCGGTAGCTACGGCCATCAAGAATGGGTCCGAAGTTGAAGCAATACAGACAGCCGCGGATTTTCTAAAGTTGGCAAGAATCGCACCTGACGCTGCTGGTGACTGGAATTTTGAGGAGTCCAACGCCGAACTTGAGTCAGTATCCAGCTTACTAACAAAGCGGGTAACTGACCAGTGGCACCAGAACGCACATCTGAAGTTGCGCGTATCAATCGAGGCAAAGCAGGTTACAGATGGATATCAGAATTCTCGAATCGAGCGTTATTTGCAGTTCCGCGTCGAGGACACCCGCCACGACTTCAGCAATCGCCTTGACCGCAGGTCAACCGGCTTCCGTTGGTTCGTTTCGTTCATAGCCGCCTTCTTGGAGTTTGAGAAGGAGGCCGACCTGATTTTGCTGCTTGACGAGCCTGGGCTGAGCCTGCATGCTCGTGCGCAGATGGATCTACTAGATACAATTGAAGACAAGCTCGCCAAAGATAGGCAAATACTCTATTCGACCCATTCGCCGTTCATGGTCAGGACAAACAGCCTGTCACGCACTCGAATCGCAGAGGATAAGGGTCCAGAAGTCGGCTCTACTGTGACCAACGATGCTGGAATGGTTTCGGACTCGGACACACTATTCCCGTTGCAGGCCGCCCTCGGCTACGACATTGTTCAGAGTCTTTTCATCGGCAACAAAAACGTACTCGTAGAGGGCGTCTCAGACTACATCTATCTCTCGATGATTTCGCAGCACTTAAAGTCAAAGGGACGCGCATCGTTGGCAGATGACACTCGACTCCTACCAGCAGGTGGCGCTACCAATATACCGACCTTCATCTCCCTCGTGGGGACACAACTTGACATTGTCGTTCTTCTTGACGGGAATAGTCCCCGCCAGCGAATAGAGAACACAATAGAGCGAGGGCGGCTGAGTAGCTCAAAGATTTTAAGCATAGCGGATTATACCGATGTGAGAGAAGCGGACATCGAAGATCTTTTCGCCCCTGAAGAATACTTGAAACTTTACAATCAGACTTACAAGACTCGACTCAAGATTGCAGACCTAAACGGCAGTGACCGCATAGTGAAACGGATTGAACGCGCTCGAACTGCATTCGATCACGGCGAGGTAGCAGCCCAATTCCTGCGAACGCTCGACAAATCACTAGCCAGTCTTTCTGACGAGACACTGCAAAGATTTGAAGATACCGTCAAGGCGATCAATGCCGCATTGCCGTAGTCGGTTACTCGTTACTGTGGAGTAGAAGCTGAGGTGGTGCGCTCGCTTACCCCACTGACCTCCTACCGAAGAGCGGCACTACGTTCGACGCCTCTTGCGAGGCCGTCTGCTTCGGTGCCGGTTCCGTCGGGGGACGGGTGAGCGGTGCTTGCTTGCCGCCCTCGTTCTCGGCGATGTAGTCGGCGTAGACGTTGAGCGTGGTCACGTAGGACGCATGCCCGAGCCACTTCGAGACCTGCATGTAGTGCTCCCCCGCGCTCAGGCTCATCACCGCGAAGGTGTGACGGAGGTCGTGCCAGCGGGAGTGCGGCAGGCGGACCGAGCGTAGGGCTGGCTCAAGTAGTGGTCAGCGATGTTGCCGGGGTTGATCGGAACGCTCCACTTGTACCCCTCGGACGGGGCGGGCCGAATGCAGGTCGCCGTCGGGTCGTAGGTCGCGTTGCGGCGGTCGGCGGCTCCGTTCTTCCGACGTATCTCAGGGTCAACGACCGTCGCGCGCTCTGGTCGGATCGCGTCCTGGGTCAGGCCGTCCGGCAACGTCTCCCCCATCGCATACCGACCAGGGAACAACGGTGTGTTCGGGTCGTAGTCCGCGCTGTCGGGGTTGCCGAACGGGTGTACCTCGTAGAGGTACCGACGCAGGTCGTCCGCCAACCAACCGTCAATCGGCACCGTTCGACGGCTTCGCTTGCTCTTCGGGGTGCCTGTCTCGAAACCACCCCGCACCGCTCGTCTAGTCCGGGTCACCCGCAGAGACCCATTGCTCCCCTCAACCTCCGGCAGGCCAACGTCCCCGACATCAAGGCCGGCAAGCTCTCCCGCGCGGAGTCCGCTGTAGGCGCTCGTCGTCACCGCCAACGCGTAGATCGGGTAGCCCTGGATACGCGCGATGTGGTCGGTGACAGCGCCCACCTGTTCTGCGGTAAGTGGCCGCGGCTCGAACTCGGGGGTGTCCGCGTCGACGGTGGCCGTGGTCCGACCGAGCGGAACCGAATGCACAGGGTTCGCCGGAATAGCGCCGTCCACGACCGCAACGTCCAAGATCCTCCGCAACACGTCGTACGCGGGCTTGATCGTGGTCCTCGCCAAAGTGACCATCTCCACCGGTTCGTCGGGTCGGTAGCTGCGCTTCGGACGCGGACTCAGCAGATCAGCCCGAAACCGGCGAATGTCTGCGGCAGTGATCGAGGCGACGGCCCGCGTGGCGAAGGCGTCTGCGATGTAGCGCTTGTAGACGGCTTCGGTCTCCCGCGCATACCTCGGCTTCACCGCCCCGGCCAAGCCCTCGAAGTATTGGTGGGCGAAGTATCCAAGCGCCTGGTCTCCGAGCTTGCGTAGTTCCGACGGCGAAGCGGCAACTACTCTGTGCCGTTTCGCGTTCAGCTCGTCGCAGTACTCCTGCGCTGCTTCCTTAGACCGGAAGGTGCGCTGTCGGTTCACTTCCTTGGCGCGACCATCGGGACGGTTTGGATTGAAGGGGATGGGTCGACCGTGCTCGTCGCGTGCCTTCTCGGTCCACCGCACCCGATACGACGGGACTGGCTTGCCGTCCTTGGTGCGCTTAGTCTCTGCCTTCTCGATGTGGGGCATTGCTACTTCTTTCCGGTTCCGAAGATTGCGCCCAAGACGATGAAGGCGAGGGGCAGGACGACCACGAGGATCAGGGCGAACGTGTCCATGTCAGGCCACGCCCTCTCGCTGGAGCAGGCGGCGAATCGTGCTGTGGTGCCACTGGAGGCCGTCACCTGGGGTGGGCACCCCGTACTCGTCCAGCTTGCGAGCGATGACCTTTGCGCTGAGGCCGTCCTCCTGGCGCATAGCGATGATCTCCGCGACGATGGACGGGTCGATCTTCGACGGCCTGCCGAGCTGCTGGCCCTGAGCCTTGGCCCGACGTAAGCCCTCCTTGGTCCTCTCGCTGATCTTGCGCTTCTCTTCAGCGGCCATCGCTACTCGAATGTCGAAGAGCAGGCGCTGGCTTGCATCGCTGGAGTTCGCTCCCTGCGTATCGAGCAAGGTCCAACCATTTGTATTGGCGCGCTTGGCGATTGATGCCGCATCGAGCTGGTCCCGCGTGGCGCGATCCAGGGCCCGAACCAGCAGGCCGTCCGCGAGACCAGACTCAATTGCTGCGATGGCCGTCTGGCGTCCGAACAACTTGGGTACGCTGCCACTGCTCATGACATCGTATGTGACAGTGAGTAACTGGAGCTCGTTGACTTGGCAGTACCTACGCATCTCATCAGACTGTGCGCCGAGGCCGTGCCCCTTCTCCTGCGCGCTGGTTGAGACCCGCGCATAGCCGATAACCCTGAGGCCCTTGAGCTTTGGACCCGAGTGTTCGCGCTGGTCGAGCGCCTGCATCGTCGTCATTTCGTTCTCCTGTTCGCCTTACTGAGTGGGGCCGGAAACGTCGCCGTCGGTCGTGATGAACGTTTCCGACGCCGAATCCGCTCTGATCCCAAAGACAAACAATCTGAATGGGACCGGTCACGCGGTGACGAGCTTTGCCCGGAGCTTCCGGTGGACTGAGGAATTGGCGAACAGGCCTGGCCCCACCTGGCAGAACTTCTCCCCGCAATAGATATTGCGCCCCGCTACCAGCGTTGCTATTATCGAACACATGTTCGAGAGATTCAGGGGGATCTCGTGGAAGCATCCGAAGTTCTGAAGTTGGTTGCGCAGCTGCAGCAGTCGACGGGCACCGTCGACGCCACTGCCGGGATCGACCTGATCTCTGCGCTCGAAACCTTGAAGTCGACCTGTTCGGCCGTTCAAGCCAGCGCAACCGATGGCGTGGCCACTGCGATCGCCGAGCACAGGCGTGCAATCGGTAAACCGAAGGCGCAGTGGCGCGCTGGGGTTGCCTCGCAGATCGGGCTCGCCAGGCGCGAGTCACCGAACAAAGGGGGCCGATACCTCGGACTCGCCCGTGCACTGGTCCACGAAATGCCACACACGTATGCACGTCTACTGGCTGGTGAACTCAACGAATGGCGCGTGACGCTGCTCGTGCGTGAAACAGCATGCCTGACAGTCGAAGACCGACAGATCATCGACAAGCGGCTGTGCTCGGACCCGGCGACGCTGAAGAACCTCGGCGACAAAGCCATCGAGTCGAAGGCCAAAGCCTTGGCCGCTCAACTCGATCCGGCATCGGTAGTGAAGAAGAAACAGAAGGCATTCTCCCAGCGCCGCACCAGCACCCGCCCACAACCCGACTACATGTGCGAATTCAAGACATTGACGTCGATGGACCGCGCCGTCAGCATGTGGGCAACACTACGCAAGGCCGCCGACTCGATCGTGGGCGTCGGCGACGAAACACGCACCCGCGACCAGGTCATGGCCGACCTTGCGTACGAACGCATCACAGGCGCATCGACCGCCAAAGCCGGGGCCGCAGTAGCCGTCAACCTCGTACTGTCCGACGAAACCCTCCTCGCCGGCGGCAAACAACCCGCCCACCTCGACGGCTACGGCGACATTCCCGCATCGATCGCGCGACAACTCGTCCGGGACGCGTTCGCAGAGGACGTTTTGGTTACCCTCCGAAAGCTCTACGCCGAACCATCGTCGGGAGCGCTCACTGCGATGGAATCGAAATCGCGGACCTTCCCGACTGCGTTGGCCCGACTCATCGACCTCAGAGACCGCACATGCCGGACTCCGTGGTGCGATGCTCCGATCCGCCACCGCGACCATATCCAATCGGTCGCCCGCGGAGGTAAAACCACCGCGAACAACGGTGCCGGGCTGTGCGCAGCATGCAACCATGCGAAGGAAGCCGATGGCTGGGAGTCGGGACCTCGACCGAAAGCGAAAGGTGTGGTCCACATCTACGACTTCGAAACTCCGACCGGACATGCATACAGCTCGGAGGCACCGCGAATGCCGGTAGCACGGCGCTACTCATCGTTCTTCGAACACGAGCTCACACTGAACCTGACGGTTGCGTGAATGCCTGATGCATCACTCGGGGAAGGATCGTGACGGGTCAGCAGTTACACTCGGAGATGACGCGCGTAGCAGCACGTCAGACGTCGTGGAATGCTTCTACTTCCGCCCGGCTCCGGCCGCGTAGTCCATGTGCACCCTGCACAGGCTTTTCTTACGGCGATCGAAACTGCCCGCCGGCAGTCTCGCCACCCTTGCATTCTCGGGCCATAGCCCATGGGTGCAACACCCTGCCCGAAAGGCGCAACCCATCACTATGACTACCTTTGCTTCACTCGGCGTACCGCACGCTCTCGCCGACGTTCTCTCTTCACAGGGCAAGACCGAACCGTTCCCCATCCAGGCCGACACCCTGCCCGACACCCTCGTAGGACGCGACGTCCTCGGGCGCGGCAAGACCGGCAGCGGCAAGACCCTCGCCTTCGCAATCCCCATGGTCGCCCGGCTCGCCGGACAGCTCCCCGGCAACCGCAAGCCCGGTCGCCCGCGGGGACTGATCCTCGCCCCGACCCGCGAGCTCGCAACTCAGATCGCCGTCGCCATCGAACCGCTGGCAGCGGCATACAAGCTCAAGGTCACCACCATCTTCGGTGGCGTCTCGCAGAATCGTCAGGTCTCGGCACTCAACGGCGGAGTCGACATCGTCGTCGCATGCCCCGGACGTCTCGAAGACCTCATGAAGCAGCGCCACGTGAGCCTCGACGCAGTCCAGATCACCGTGCTCGACGAGGCCGACCACATGGCCGACCTCGGCTTCCTCCCAGTCGTGACGCGCATCCTCGCCGCCACACCGCAGAAGGGACAGCGTCTGCTGTTCTCTGCGACGCTGGACAACGGCGTCGACAAGCTGGTCAAGCGCTTCCTCACCGACCAGGTCACCCACTCGGTCGACGAGGCAACCTCGCACGTCGAAGCCATGACGCACAGCGTCTTCGAGGTCGACGGCGTCGAAGCGAAGAAGAAGCTCGTCCAGCAGCTCGCGTCGGGAACCGGTCGCCGGATCCTGTTCATGCGCACCAAGCACCAGGCACGCAAGCTCGCCAAGCAGCTCACCGACGCCGGCATTCCGTCCGTCGACCTGCACGGCAACCTGTCTCAGGCAGCGCGTGACCGCAACCTGCTCGCCTTCTCTTCGGGCGACGCTCGTGTTCTCGTCGCCACCGACGTCGCTGCACGCGGAGTCCACGTCGACGATGTCCAGCTCGTCGTCCACGTCGATCCGCCCGCCGAGCACAAGGCGTACCTGCACCGCTCCGGCCGCACCGCTCGTGCGGGAAGCGCCGGAGACGTCGTCACGGTCGTTCTGCCCGAACAGCGCAAAGACACTGCAATTCTGCTGCGCAAGGCTGACATCAAGGTGACGCCCATTCGGGTCACTGCAGATTCGCCCCAGGTAGCCGAGCTGGTCGGTGAGCAGGCCCGATACGTACAGCCTGCACCCAAGGCAGCACCTCAGCCACAGCGTCAGGGAACGCCCCGTCCGCGCAACGGCGCTCCTCGCGGAGGGAACCCGCGGAACAGTGGCAGTTCACGTGGCGGCTCCAGCGAGGGCGGTCAGCGTCAGCATGCCGCCGTCGGTGGACGTCGTCGCCGGCCTGCAGGTCCAGCGGCAAGCCAGCGGACTCGCTGACCTACAGCGTTCGAGCAAAACATAGCGACGTCGGTTCGTCTACGTAGGCGCCGAAGGGGTCGATCTTCGAATACCCTTCGCGCTCGTAGAACCGAACGGCGTCCGGTTGCCCTGTTCCGGTCTCGAGCTTCAGTACGCGAATTCCCAACCTTCGCGCGCTGTCCTCGAGCCGGCGCAGGATTGCGACCGAAGCGCCGCGTCCCCGTTGTGCCGGGACGACATACATGCGCTTGATCTCGGCCTCATGGTTGCCCAGCAACCGGAGCCCACCGCACCCGATCCCGACGGCGTCATCGTCCCGCGCGACGACGAAGACGACGATGTCGTCCACCGACGGTGCCGTACCGGGCTCGTGATCGCTGCTGCCGTACCGGGCATCCAGCTCTGCCCGTTGTGCAGCCCGCAGCTGTGCGCCTACCGGGGTGTCCCATTCTTCTTCGTCGACGGTGATCACCGCGAGAGTCTAAGTCGGTAACTGGCACACTGGACAGGTGACCGACAGCCCCGCGGACGTTCCCAAGCGAACAGCATTGACGCCTGCAGAGTTGGCGACCGCGGCGGTCATGAGCAGCTTCACAGTTGGGCTGTCGGTGG
>NZ_LVCV01000432.1 GCF_001647195.1 Rhodococcus sp. EPR-157
GTCGCAGCTGCTGTCGCCGGCATTCTGGTTGCCTTCGTCGTAGCGGGGACCACAACAGCGTTCACCGTCGGCATGTCGGCGCTGCTCGGCGGTCTGGTAGGCCGAAGCAAGCGCAAGAAGCAAGGCCTCCTTTCTGTGCTCGCTACGTCAGCGGTGGTGGGACCCGCCATCGGACTCGTCAGCGTCGGAATCCTCTTCCTTCTGACCCCGCTGCGCGAGCTGTTTCTCCTGACGATCGAGAACACCGTCGAGGGTGTGGCACGACTGATGTCACGGGCCGAACTGCTGGTGTCCCCCGCAGATGTGTTGCGTGGCAGTGTCGGCGCGATCCTCGACAACTGGTGGTGGATCCTCGGCACAACCAGTGTGTCGATCATCGTCGGGGCCCTGTTCACGTGGCTGATCCTCGGCGCGGTCCTCGACCGACTGGCCACGATTCCGGTCGTCGAACACCTCCCTACGTCAGGCGAAGGCACCGTAGCGCCATTGCCGCTACAGCTGACAGGCGTCGGATTTCGATACGGTGAATCCCGCACCGCCGCACTGACGGACATCGATCTCACGATCGACTTCGGTGAGTTCATCGCCGTCGTCGGACACAACGGTTCCGGGAAGTCGACACTCGCTCGGATTCTCGCCGGCCGCACTCCGACGTCGGGACATGTCGCTCGCCCCGGAGTGGCCGGACTCGGTTTGGTCGGCGGCACCGCAGTGGTGTCGCAGCGACCCGAGAGTCAGGTGCTCGGCAGCCGAGTGGCGGACGACGTGGTGTGGGGACTTCCGCCGGGCTACGACCTCGACGTCGACGCTGTGCTCGCCGAGGTCGGTCTGACCGGAATGGGCGATCGCGACACATCGTCGCTGTCCGGCGGCCAGCTGCAACGACTCGCGGTGGCTTCTGCCCTCGCCCGCCAGCCTGCGCTTCTGATCGCCGACGAGGCAACAGCGATGATCGACGCCGAAGGTCGGGCGACACTTGTTGCCCTGCTCGCCGCGCTGCCGAAGCGCCATCGAATGTCGGTCGTCCTCGTCACCCACCAGGAGCTCGAGACGACTGCCGCCGACCGCGTGATTCACCTGCACGGCGGATTCCAGGTCGACCATGTGCCCGAGTGGATGCGTGGCCCGCTCACCGGATCGGCAAGGCCCCTTCACACCGGATCGAAACAGCCGGCACTGATGCAGATGCGCGGCATCGCGCACACCTACAACCGCAGGACTCCGTGGTCGCAACGCGCCCTGGACGGACTGGATCTGACGATCGCCGCAGGAGACGGCATCCTGATCCTCGGCGGCAATGGGTCCGGAAAATCCACTCTGGCTTGGGTTCTCGCCGGACTGACGAAGCCCTCGGAGGGATCCGCTGAATTCAGCGGTAGCGACATCAGCCGCAACGTGGGAGCCGTCGGGCTCGCGTTTCAACATTCGAGGCTGCAGCTGCAGCGGAGAACGGTTGCCGAGGACATCGAGGCAGTCGGCGGCCCCGAAGTCGGCTCCGCAGCGGTGTCACGCGCCATGGACGCTGTCGGATTGGATCGACTTCTTGCCGGCCGCGAAATCGACTCGCTCAGCGGTGGCCAGATGCGACGCGTCGTCATCGCGGGACTCGTGGTGAACAAGCCGAGGATCCTCGTACTCGACGAACCCCTCGCCGGACTCGATCCACCGGGACGGACGGAGATCATCGAGGTTCTCGGGACATTGCGTCGGCAAGGGATTGCGGTCGTAGTGATCTCGCACGACGTCGACGGCATGGATCGAATCTGCGACCGGACCATCACCCTCGACAACGGGCGCATCGTGTCGGAACTGGCGACGCCGGGGGTCCCGTCGTGACCACAGTCGTCCTCCGGCAAGTTCCGCGCTCGTCACCGATCCATCGCCTGTGGGCCGGAACGAAGTTGATCGCGGTCCTGCTGATCAGCATCACCATCGTCGTGGCTCCGTCATGGATTTCGATCGGCATCATCGTCGGACTTCTCGTCGTGACCGCCGCGATCGGGCACATCCCTCCTACGGCGCTTCCCCGCCCGCCACTGTGGATCTGGGGCTTGTTCCTGGTCGGCGCCCTACTCAATCTTCCCCTCGGACTCGATGCCGTTCTCCTCTTCCTCCGCTCCACGACGTTCGCGTTCGTATTGCTCGGCGCATCGCTGATGATCGGGTGGACGACATCGATGAGCGATATCGCCCCGGCGATAACAGTGCTCGGAAAGCCGTTGACGAAACTGCGCCTGCCGGTCGGCGAATGGGCCGCAACCGTCGCGCTGTGCCTGCGATCCTTGCCGCTGCTGATCGAGGAGATGCGGACCATGATCGCCGCACGAAGACTGCGCCCGAAATCCGTACTGAACAGTGCCTCGGACAATTCCATCGTGGATCTCATCACCGCCACGATGTCGATCGCGATCCGACGAGCGACCGAGATGGGTGAGGCCATCACCGCCCGCGGAGGATCGGGTCAGATTTCTGCACACCCGAGCAGACCGCATCTGCCCGACGCTTTCGCCCTCATCGTCGTCGTGCTGTGTTGCGGCGCAGCTATGACCCTGACGTTCGTCTGATCCTCGTCATTCCCCGCCGATTCGCTGCGTTCTACTGTTCAGAGCCTGCACGAATACGTCGGGGATGTCTCGCGGATCCTCTGCCACATAGCTGGTTCCGCCGGTGGCGGCCGAAATACGCTGGAGAGCAACCGGATCCGCGTCGGTGGTGATGCCGACGGTCACGATCACGACCGGCCGGACCGGATCCTGCTCTCGCTGCAGGGTATCGAGGAGTTGATCGAGACTCGGACTGCCCTCGTCCTCGTTGGTGCCATCGGTCAGCAGAATGACACTGTTGACGAATTTCGGGTCGTACCCCTCCTTGACCCGGCGAAATGCCGCCAGCGTGGTGTCGTACAAACCAGTTCCGCCGCCGACCAGCGAGGGAAGCGTTCCAATGGCCGCAAGGATGGCCTCACGCTGCGGAAGACCGTTCACCACGTTCGTAACCGGGCCCAGCGGAACGAGCTCGCGGTAGTCCTGGCTGCCGCCGCCGAGACCGATCGAGAACGCCCACAGACCCATCTCCGTCTGATCACTGAACAGGGCATTCGCGCCGAGACTTGCCTCGACGGTCAGGGCCATCCGAGTCGAGTCGCCTGACTTGGCAGCCATCGAACCGGACACATCCTCGACAACAAGGGTGCGAAGAGGCAGCGCGAGAACGGACCAGTCGCGCAAGGTTGTTTCGATCGCCAGCGGATTCTTCAGCTCCAGTGCCGCGACCGAACCCACTCCTGCGTTGTCGGCCAACGGAATGCCACTCGACTGACGGAACCCCGCAGCGGCGAAAGCATCCGTGGCCGTCGTCGTCGCAAGCACCGAGGACAGTGCGGCACCGGCTTCCTTGACGCGGTCGTAGTCGGGCCCCGGGGCTGCGGTGATCGCAAGCGGGTAGTTCAAGAAGTAGCTGCCCGTCGGCGGAACCGTCGCTGCCACAGGAGCGTCCGGATGTGCTGCGTTGTAGGCGACGAC
>NZ_LVCV01000433.1 GCF_001647195.1 Rhodococcus sp. EPR-157
GGACTCGGCCAGGGCACCGAGTATCGACGCGAGTGAGGCGCTGCTGTTCAGCGGATCGCCGATCCGCACGGCCGGAGCCTGCAGCACTTCGAGCCAGGTGTTCACCGGAGTCGATTCACCCGGTCGGGTGACCACGACCGGCATCGTATTGACGACCGAGGACTTCGCGACCTCCGGCAACGCGCCGGTCGACCGGAGAGTCTTGAGCAACCACAACGTCGAATCGGGAATCCAGAGATCGGGACGGTTCTCGTCGGTGCCCGCCAACTCGGTTGCGGTGTCGGTGGGAGCTTCCGCCCGCACTTCGAAGTCGGTGCAGCCACGTTCGACGACGTCGGTCGTGGAGAGGATGTCGGAGATGACGGGCGCAACGGTCGGATCCACCGCGAGCGAAACCTGATCCACGGTGTCGCAACCGCCACTACCTGCTCGTACGGCCTGGACCCCGAAGTAGCCACCGACCACCACGACCACAGCGACTACTGCCAGCGCAGCCCATGCATAGGCCGGGTTCCTTCGTGTCCCTGCTCCGTGACGCCCCGACATTCCTTTGACTCCCTTGATTCAGCGACATACGGGCATCGAGCAGACTTCGATGCCAAAAGTAGCGGTTGAATCAGCGACCCGCGCGGCTTTTGAGAGCATTCACAAACACGTTTGGAATTTCTGCAGGATTTCTTGCCAGAAAACTCGTTCCCCCGGTTGCTGCCGAGATCTGCTGAAGGACGCCCGCGTCGGCGTCGTCGGTGATACCGATCGTCACGATGATCACCGGCTTGGTCGGGTCCTGCTCGGCGCGCAGAGTGGCGAGGAGTTCATCGAGCGAGATGCTGCCCGGATCCTCGTTCGACCCGTCGGTCAAAATGATCACGCTGTTGATGTAATCGGGGTCGTACCCTTCTTTGACCTGACGGAATGCAGCGAGTGTCGTGTCATAGAGGCCCGTACCCCCGCCCACCAACCCGGGCAACGACCGGGTCTGCTGACGGATCAGCTCCCGCTGGGTAGTCCCGTCGACGTTCTCGTCGAGCTGCCGGATCGGGGCCAGTTCTCGATAGTCCTGACTCCCGCCGCCGAGGCCGATCGAGAATGCCCACAGGCCGAGTGCAGCGTTGTCGGGAAACAGCGCACTGCCTGTTTCGCTGGCTTGGACGGTCAGCCCGATCCTGGTGTCGGCGCCGGCGCTGTAGCCCATCGAACCGGACACATCCTCCATCACCAGCGTGCGCGACGGCAGCGCAAGGACCTGATAGCGACGCAGCGTCGTTTCGGCGGTTTGTTGGTCGGTGATAGTCAGGGCAGCGACGTCTCCCAAACCGCGACCATCGCTCAGCGGGGCATTGTCAGGTGCGCGGAAACCTGCCTCGGACAACGCCTGCAGCCCTGATTCGGAGGCCAGAGCATCGGCGACGGCCAACCCGGCCGTCTTGGCGGCCTCCCTACCAGCTCCCTCCGGCTCGGTGACCGCGAGTGGAAAGTTCAGAAAGAAGGAGCCGGTCGGCGGCGCCGTCACACCGAATTCGGTGCCGGTCGAGTCCTGGAAGTCGACGAGCGTCTGCTCCGACACCACGGAGACTCCCCCGCCTGCGGCCGTCTCCTCGAGACGCACGACGGGATCCGCTTCACCGCGAGTGTCGGCCTGGGCTTGCGCGATCGGAACCAACGCAGCAGAAACGGAGTCGACGGCGTCGGCGTCGGTGCCCGCTTCGGCGAGCGCACCGAGGATGGCGGCGTCGGACACCGTGTTGGTGAGCGGGTTTCCGATCCGTAGGCCCTTCAACTGCAACGCCGTCAACCACGAGTCGAAGAACGGAACCTCGTCCTTCCGTGCCGCGATGAGCACCGGCGAACTTGCGACGGACTGGCTGGCGACATCGACGAGCGAACCCGTCGCTCGCACAGCCTTGCCCACCCACAGCGCTGAATCTGGAATCCACAGCGACGGGACGTCGACACCCATCGACACTGCCGCGGATGCGTTGCCGGATTCGGTCGCGGTGACATCGACGTTCGCGCACCCGAGATCTTCCGCAGGCGTGTCGGCGACGATCTGCTCGACGACGTCGGCAATCGCCGGGTCAGCGGCCAAGGAAAAGGTCTGCGGGTTCTTGCATCCGGATCCGAAAGCCTTCTGCGCGGCATAGACACCACCGCCGACGACGAGAAGGAGGACGACGGCGATGACGCCGTATTTCACCAGCCCTGTCGAGCCGGACGCCGTGGTGGGCGCCGCACTGTGTCTACCGGGCATTGTCGAACCTCTCCGTAGTGAGCGAGAGGCTTGGTGAAACAGACTCCCGCTGTGCGGTTGCGCAAGATCGTATCGAGACCGCAGCCAGCGAAGTGAGAACCGCCCTGATCAGGCGTACAGGGACTCGAAGGTCTTCATCGAGTTCTCGATGTCACCCTTGAGCGCACGCGCAACTCCGGAACCGATCGGACCGAACAATGGCGCGCCACCGAGCTCGACGTCGAGCGACAAGTCCGACCCACCGTTCTTGGCAGCCGCCACCGACAACAGGAGGCTGATCTTGACGCCGCCCTTACCGTTGCCCTTGAGCTTCAGCTTCTTCGGCGGGTCGTAGCTCTCGATGGTCCAGCGCACCCGGTTACGCATTCCCTTGACACTTGCGACCGACTCCAGGTTGGCGCCTTCTGTCAACTGTTCAGGCAGCTCACAACGCCAGGCTTCGTGAATGGACAACCACTTGTCGTAGTCGGCGAGATCGGACGCATGCGTCCATGCTGTCTCTGGGTCGAGGGGAACGTTGACGGATACCTTCAGCTTGGCCACGCAGGGATAGTAACCACACGTGTCGAGTTTCCTGCGTGAGGTTGGCCCTTACAGCGCGCGCCGCTTTGTGAGGAGTCACAAATTCACCGCTCTACCTCGCCGCGCGACGAGGGCGACCGACTGTATGTCGGCCGCCCTCGTCGCGTGGAATTCGTGCCAGTGAAACTCAGTGAGCGCTTGCCTTCTCTGCACCGATACCGGTGAGCGAGCGGACCTCCATCTCGGCCTGCTTGGCGCGAGACTCGGAATCCTTCGACAGCAGAGTGCCGACGATACCGAGGACGAACGCCAGCGGGATGGAGACGATGCCGGGGTTCGACAACGGGAACCACGCGAAGTCCGAGCCCGGGATCATCGCGGTCGGCGAGCCGGATACTGCCGGCGAGAAGATGATCAGGACGAGCGTCGAGATCAAACCGCCGTACATGCTGCACAGTGCGCCGGTGGTGTTGAAGCGACGCCAGAACAGCGAGTACACGATGGTCGGCAGGTTCGCCGCCGCTGCGACTGCGAATGCGAGTGCGACCAGGAAGGCGATGTTCTGACCGTTCGCCAGGATGCCGAGGCCGATCGCGAGGATACCGATCACGACAGCGGTGATCCGTGAAACCTTGACCTGCTTCTTCTCGTCGACGTCGCCCTTCTTGATGACGCTCGCGTAGATGTCGTGTGCAAACGATGCCGAGGCCGTGATCGTGAGCCCGGCGAC
>NZ_LVCV01000434.1 GCF_001647195.1 Rhodococcus sp. EPR-157
GTTCTGTCCGCCGGCCGACGCCAAGATTCGGTCGGGTCCGACGATGGCTGCGGCTCCGTAGCCGAGCACCAGGGTGAAGAGGTAGAACGCGCCGATGAGGGCGATGGCCCAGACAACGCTGCGACGCGCTTCCTTGGCGGTGGGGACGGTGTAGAAACGCATGAGAACGTGTGGGAGTCCGGCAGTTCCGAGTACGAGCGCGATGCCGAGCGACAGGAAGTTGAGCTTGGACATGTTGCTGCCGCCGTACTGAGCGCCCGGTTCGAGGACGTCGCGAGCAGCGACGGCCTGGGAGGCAGATCCGGAGACGGTCTCCTGCGCACTACCGAGCAGCTCGGAGATGTTGAACCCGAACTTCGCCAGTACCAGCACAGTCATGAACAGCGCACCGGCGATGAGCAGAACCGCCTTGATGATCTGCACCCACGTGGTGCCCTTCATACCGCCGACGAGGACGTAGACGATCATCAGCACACCCACGACCGCGATCACGATGGATTGTCCGGTGCGATCCGAGATGTCGAGAAGCAGCGCGACGAGTCCGCCGGCGCCGGCCATCTGCGCGAGAAGGTAGAACAGCGACACCGTCAGAGTGGACAGTGCTGCCGCAGTACGAACCGGACGTTGTTTCAAGCGGAAGCTCAGCACGTCGGCCATCGTGAACTTGCCTGTGTTGCGCAGCAATTCGGCAACGAGTAGCAAAGCAACGAGCCAGGCAACGAGGAAGCCGATGGAGTACAGGAAGCCGTCGTAGCCGTACACCGCAATGGCGCCCGCGATGCCGAGGAAGCTCGCCGCCGAGAGGTAGTCACCGGCAATTGCGATGCCGTTCTGCGGGCCCGAGAATCCGCCACCCGCAGTGAAGAATTCGGATGCGGTGGCGTTCTTCTTCGACGCGCGGATGACGACGAACATCGTGACGGCGACGAATGCGCCGAAGATCGCAATGTTGATCAGTGGTTCGCCGACGGTGGTGTCCGCGGCTTCTTGAGCTAACAGGCTGATCATCGCTTGGCCTCCTGGGAGGTGATCATCTCGGCGCGCAGCGCTGCGGCGCGCGGATCGAGTTCACGGTTCGCGAACCTCACGTAGATTCCCGTGATCGCAAAGGTGGTCACGAACTGGCCGAGCCCGAGTAGCAGGCCGACGTTGACGTTCCCCCATACCGGGGTGGACATGAATCCCGACGCGTAGGTACTGAGCAGCACATAGACGACGTACCAGATCAGGAAGAACGCGGTCATCGGAAATACGAAGCTGCGCAGACGTCGTCGCAACTCCTGAAATTCCGGGCTCGCTTGCATGTCGATGAACGCTTGCTCGTCTGGTGGCGGAGACGTATCCGGTGTGCTCACGTCGCTTGCTCCCTCGTTTTCCCCATCACGGGCTGTGATTGGAACCGATTCATGACGTTAATGAGAGCCTCGTCACAAAGATATGGAGTGGCGCCAGTCACACGACCAGCAGTCGGACTCTGCGCCGAGCGGTCATCTGACGACGATGAACGGAGAGCTCGTTCGGCTAGAGCTCGCGCTCCCGATCACGGCCGACGCCGAGACGTTCCGGCGCATGAAGCCGAGTGAAAATGCTCCCGACATCGCTCGGAACCGACCGAGCGGTGGCCTTGCTGACGGCGTACATCAGGCCGAAGGCGAGGGGAACACTCACGGCGGCCGGATATCCCAGGATCGCGGCCGCCCAGCCGTCGAGCCAGGAATCCGGAATGCCGAAGACCGACAACGACGCGGCGACCAGCGACACCGCTCCGCCGCCGACCAACCCGGCCGCTGCTCCCGCGGCGGTCAAACCGCGCCACCAGATGCCGAGCACCAACAACGGGCACAGCGTCGACGCGGCGACCGCGAACACCAGTCCAACTGTTCGAGACAGATCGAGCGATACCAGTCCGAGGGACAGCACCAGCGGCACTGCCCCCGCCAGCACCGCAGCGATCCTGAAGTCGCGAACTCGCCCCTTCAGCACATCCGTGCTCAGCACCCCGGCGATGCTCACCAACAGGCCCGACGATGTCGACAGAAATGCCGCGATAGCGCCGGCCGCGACCAGCGCTGCGAGCAACTGACCGCCCACTCCCGAGAGCACCGAACCTGGCAGCAACAAGACCGCAGCGTCGGAGGTCCCGGTGATCAGCAACTGGGGTACGTACAACCGTGCGAAGACACCGAGCAGCGTCGGAAACAGATAGAACACGCCGAGCAGACCGAGGACGGTGAGCGAGGTCAGCCTGGCTGCACGCCCATCCGGATTGGTATAGAACCTGACCAGTACGTGCGGCAGGCCGAGCGTGCCGAGGAACGTCGCGAGGATCAGCGAGTAGACCTGGTACAGGGGGTGCATCCCGCCGAGACCGCCACCGGGCGTGGCCCATTCACGATCGGAGGACGGCGCACCCGCCACGACAGGCACCGGTGAATCCGCGTCGAGAACCAGCGATGTGCCCTCACCGAGTTCGTGGGTCCCGGCACCGAGCGCGATCCTACCGTCGACGCCCTCGCCGTCGACCGTGCCGCGCACCGTTACCTCGATCGGCGAATCGACCTGCACGAGAACGTCGGTGCTGATGTTCACTGTTGTCACCCGGTCCACCGTCGGCGGAGCCGGACTGCCGACGGCCCGATCGTCGGCGAAGAAATGCAGTGCCAGCACGACGGCCGGCACCGCGACTGCAGTCAATTTCAGCCAGTACTGAAAAGCCTGGACGAACGTGATCGAACGCATGCCGCCGCCCACCACGTTCCCGATGACGATGATGCCGACGACGGCTGCACCGACCCACCCGGGTACGCCGAGCAGAATGTTCAGCGTCAACCCGGCGCCTTGAAACTGCGGAACCAGGTAGAGCGCGCAGATGACGACGACGACGAACATGGCGAGCTTGCGGAGCCGCAGCGATCCGAGCCGGAATTCTGCGAAGTCCGGGACCGTGTACGCCCCGCTTCGCCGCAACGGGGCGGCGACGAACAGCAGCAGACCCAGGTATCCGGCGGTGAATCCGATCGGGTACCACAACGCATCGGCGCCGTACTTCGCGATGAGCCCCGCGACGCCCAGGAACGAAGCGGCCGAAAGATATTCGCCGGATATCGCCGCGGCGTTCCATTTCGGCCCCACCGTGCGAGACGCCACCAGAAAGTCCGAGGTGGTACGGGCGAGCCGGACCCCGTAAATTCCGATGGCCACGGTCGCCACCGCAGCGAGCAGCAGCGCGATCACTGTGATCACCGGAATCGACTGGCCGTTCACTGAACGCGTATTTCCAGGTCTTGCACGAAGTCCAACGTGGGACAATGCGACGATGCACACGCCGAGGACCATGTGATGTCCGTGTCGGGGGCCGTCACTGCCGCGCTTCCCTTCGCTGTGGGTGCAGTGTTGGCGCACTTACCCACCACTGCGATGGCAGCAGGCCTGTCGACGTTGAACACCGGCACCGTACTTGCTCGGTTCACGGCCGGGTGGCTGGCCGGCGTGGCTGCCGTCACCGCCGCCGGACTGTTGCTCGTCGACACTGCAGTGCTGGCCGTCGACTCGTCCGCCTGGGTGCGGTGGTTGCGTCTGGCCCTCGGTATCGGGTTGATAGCTCTGGGCCTGCGAAGACTCTTCGGGCTCGTTCGGCACGGCCCGGCAGCCGATGAACCGGGTTGGGTTCGGTCGGCGCGCGGACTCACCGGCAGGAAAGCGCTTGCAACCGCGTTCCTGCTCGGTTCGGTGAATCCGAAGAGCGGCGTCATCGCGCTGTCCGCAGTCGCGGTCATCGTGGACGTGACGACGGTCGTGACCGCGCAGATCGTGGCCGCGGTGGTGTTCGTAGCGGTCTCCAGTCTCGGTGTCGCCGCACCCGCGCTCGCGTTGCTCGTCTTCGGCGACCGCGCGCGCCGGCCACTCGATGCGTTCGTCGGCGGGTTCGTCAGGCACAGCGACGTCATGATGACGGTCATTCTGTGCGCTCTGGGTCTGTACGTGACACTCAATGCCCTCTAGTCATCCATCAAGTCGATGAACTCGTGCTCGTTGCGCTCGGCCCGTCGTACGTACACCCAGCCGACGCCGAGGAGTAGCGGGTAGACGGCGATTCCAAGAATCAACCACGGCAACCGAATTCCGAACACAGTGGCGTGGGAATAGGCGGGAACCAACTGCCCGATGAGTGGAATCGCGAACAGAACGCACAGGGTCAGCGCGGCAAGCCGAACCGACAGCCAGAGTTGTGCTCGCACGAGAGAACGCACCATCGCGTCACCGACCTCGGTCTGTTCCTGCACTTCGACGCGTGTGCGCACGATTCGGGCACCGCGCCGACGCGCCAGTACGACGCGTTCGCGGGGGAGCTTTCGACCGTCGGTCACCGACTCGACCACGACTGCAACGGCCCGCGAACGAGTCGATCCTTCAACTCACGGGTGTGCCGCCGACTTACCGGTAGCTCGACAGCGGCCAACGCCCCCTCTCGCCGCAGGCACACGACCAGCCCCGACCCGACACTCTTGATCCCCGTCACCAGCGAAAGCGACACCAGATACGACCGGTGCACTCGGAGGAAACCGACATCGGCCCAACGGCTTTCGAGAGTGGAGATCGGAATCCGCACGAGATGCGAACCGCTCGTCGTGTGGAGTCGGGCGTAATCTCCGTCGGCCTCGACCCACCCAACACTCGCCCGGTGCACGAGGGTCGTCGTACCCCCCAGTTCGACGGGAATGATCTCGTCCGACAGCGCCGGCTCCTGCGCCTCGGGGCGTCGTCCCGCGGTGACGATGCGACGCACCGACTCGGTCAGGCGGTCTTCACGCAGCGGCTTGAGCAGATAGTCGACGGCACCGAGGTCGAACGCGGCAACCGCGCGATCATCGTGCGCAGTCACGAACACCACTGCGGGCGGACGGGCGAAATTCGCGAGAATGCCCGCCAGCTCCAAGCCGTCGAGACCCGGCATGTTGATGTCGAGGAACACCGCATCGATCGCCGGCGACGACGGACCGACCGGATGCTGGAGGCGTCGCAAGGCAGTGGTTGCGTCGGCAGCGGTGTTCACCTCGGCCACCAGGTCCTGCCTGTTCAACAGGTAGGCCAGCTCGTCGAGAGCGGGCTTCTCGTCGTCGACCGCGAGAACGACGAGACCGGACACATCAGTCTCCACCCCTGTCATGCTGCCAGAGGCGGCGATCATGCCCGAATCCCCGCTCTGAACTTGGGCACCCGCATGCTTACCTTCGTCCCTGAGCCGAGTGCCGTGTCCACGACGAGACCGTAATCGTTGCCGAAGGCCGCGCGCAGTCGATCGTCGACATTGGACAGACCGACGTGCGCCGCTTCCTCCGAATCGAGCGTCCCCGAGCGCAGGAGGTCCGGGTCCATGCCGACACCGTCGTCCTCGACGCTGATGAGGCAGTCCGTTCCTTCGTCGGCAGCGACGATCGTGATGGTGCCGCCACCTGCCCGCCCGGACAGGCCGTGCCGCACTGCGTTCTCCACCAGTGGCTGCAGAGCCAAAAATGGCAGCGCCACGTTCAGCACCTCGGGCGCCACCTGCAGTGTGACCTGCAAGGAGTCGCCGAAACGTGCACGCTCGAGCGTGAGATAGCGGTCGATGTTGCGTAGCTCGTCGGCGAGGACAGTGAACTCACCTGAGTTCCGGAACGAGTAGCGGGTGAAGTCCGCGAACTCGAGCACCAGCTCCCGCGCCCGATCCGGATCGGTACGCACGAACGAGGCAATCGTTCCGAGCGCGTTGTAGATGAAATGCGGACTGATCTGTGCGCGGAGTGCGCGCACTTCCGCTCGGTCGAGCCTGGCACGGGATGCGTCCAGTTCGGCGAGCTCGATCTGTCCGCACGCGTACCGCGCGACCTCGGTGATGGCACCGAGCATCCCCGGGCCCGGCACCGATCTGGTCACGACGCCGAGCACTCCGACGACCCCGACGTCCTCGACAAGCAGTGGCTGAGCGATCAGCGCACGCACGGCGTCATCGTTTCCGAGCGGGCCCAGCAGCAGTACACGACGTTCACCGTCGACCGCGCGCTTCGCTGCCGCGGTGAATGTGTCGATCAGCTCGTCGTAGGGTCCGTTCCACGTCAGCAGTTCGGCGTCCGCATCGGCAATCCCGAGGGCATCACCACCGGTCAATGCGCGTAGATGTGGAGCGGCCTCGGCTGCCGACTCGGGGTCGAGTCCTCGGCGCAGCGGCCGTGCGGCCATCGACGCGGTGTGCAGCGTCGCATGTACGGCACGCTCTCCCGGCGTCGCCAGATCGCGTCGACCCCGGAGACTGATGATGGCGACTGCGACGATCGCGCAGGCCACCAGTACCGCGAACCACAGCAGCGCGGATGTCATTCAGCCTCCCGGGCAGCTGTTCGGGGCAGGCAGACCCGCGAATCGATCGGACAACCAGGTCACTCCGGCGTAGACCGCAGCCTGGTCGGAATGCCCTTGGCCCGGCTCCAGGCGTTCGGCGACGACGTCACCCATCGAGCATGCCTGCCTGACGGCATCACGTGTCCACTTCGGGTCGATCAATTGATCCTGCTCCCCCACCACGACGAGCAGTGGCACCTCGGACGGCTCTCGCGGAAGGGCCACTGAGGTCAGCCAGTCGACCATCCGTACGCGCGACGCCTCGGTCTCGGGTGTCGCATCGCTCGGGAGGAGCCGCGTCGCCGCCTCCGCCTTCTGCACTCCGAGCAGATCTGTGCACGCAGTCAGTGCCCGCTGGTCGGTGACCAGTGCGCCACGAATGAACTCCGAATCCACGGCGTCCGGCTGCCGGTACTGCAGCCCTTCCACCAGAAAAGGGGTCAACAGGGTCTGCGGCAGAGTGTTGGTGTGGCCCGCGGCGAACATCGGTGCCATGTTCAGCACGGGAGACAACGCGGCGCTACCCACGAGTTCGAGCCCGTCGCCGTAGTCCCACTTTTCTGAGGCAGCCCAAACAGCTTGTCCGCCTTGCGAATTACCGATAGCACCCCAACGGGTCCCCGCGCCGGGAACAACGTTTCTCGCGGCCCGGACTGCGTCGACGACGTTGTATGCCGCTGCATCCGGATCCAGATACGGATGCGATCCAGGTGTGCCGATGCCTTCGTAATCGGTGACGGCAACGACCATTCCACGCTCGAGGAACGGTGCGACCATTCCGATGGTGCCCAGTAGATTCGGGTACAGCGACGGCGCGCATTCGTCGGTGACACCGGTAGTGCCGTGCCCGACGGACACGATCGGCCAACCACCCTCCGGCGGAACACCATTGGGAGTGAAGATCACCCCGGACACCTCCGTGCCACGATCGGCGCCGCGGGACCGGGACCGGTACACGCCGCGGGTAGCCGTGGCTCCGAGGAAGCGTACGGCCAGATCGGTATGCCCCATCTCCACCCGCGAGACAATCGCGCCCCGCTCGTCGCCGACGGGCGGCGCCAGTGCCGATTCGGAGGGTGGCGTCGTAACCGCCTGCGGCTCTG
Organism: Rhodococcus sp. EPR-157; assembly: GCF_001647195.1. Taxonomy (GTDB): domain Bacteria; phylum Actinomycetota; class Actinomycetes; order Mycobacteriales; family Mycobacteriaceae; genus Rhodococcoides. The sequence goes on from NZ_LVCV01000434.1 coordinate 7,482, forward strand.
CGCAACTGGCGACCAGGCAGGCTGCGGCCAGAACTAGCATGAGGCTATGAGAGGTCTGCACTATCTGTTCCGCCGTTCCAGGCGCGCTTCTGCCGCCGCCTCTTCCACGTCCAAGCCGTCGAGCACCGCTCGCAACACTTCGTCGTCCAATTCGCCGGAATCTCGGGCCTTGACCAGCGCATCGCGTTGAGCCGCAAGGACATGTCGACGCAGGGTGTCGAACAGGGCACCGGCGGCGGCGACCCGCTCCTCACGGTCCTCCGTCTCGTCGGCGTCGAGTCTGGCCCGTACCGACCTGCGGACCCGTTCGAGTACGGTCTGCACCGACTCCGTGCTGGCACCTGGGATTCCGTTCACCGCGGCATCGGACAGATATTGCTCGGCCGCCGAGCGTGAAATCGCCCGTGCGAGAGCCTGCTGCTCGTCCGTCTGCTGCTGTTCGAGGGGGTCCGCTACATCGAGTCGACGGATCAACAGCGGCAAGGTCAACCCCTGAATCAGCAACGTGCCCACGGCGACGACGAAGGCGACGGCCTGGATGACTGCTCGACCGGGGAACGGATCGCCGGCGACCGTCGCGAGCGGAACACCGGATGCCGCTGCCAGCGTCACGACCCCGCGCATGCCCGCCCAGGACAGCACCAGGTTCTGCTTCCAGGTCAGACCCAACGCTTCGGATTCGGCGGCACGATTTCGGCGAACGGTCTTGCGCGTCATCGCACGCCGGCCGGTGTTGACGAAGATCCATGCGGGGCGGACAGCGATCACCACGGCGAGAATCAGCAGGGCGTACGCGAAGATGTGCAGCACCGGCAGGCCATCGCGCTCGACCTCCTGGATCACCGACTTCAACTGCAAGCCCATGTATGCGAACACGAACGCTTCCAGCAGCAGATCCATCAGCGGCCAAACCTGACGCTCCTGGATGCGAGTCGTCACCGCGACGTCGGCGGTCACCCTGCCGAGAACGAATCCGGCGGTCACGACGGCCAACACACCCGAAGCGTGAATCTCTTCGGCAGCGAGATAGGCAGCGAACGGAAGAACAAGGCCGAGAACGGTTTCGAGTGCCGAGTCCTGGATGCGGGATCGCACGAAGCGAACTATCCTGGCAAGGATGAGCCCGACGATCACGCCGCCCACGATCTCGTAGGCGAAGAACAACACGGGTGAATCGATCTCGATCTTCTTCCCGGTCACCGATGCCACCGCCAGCGTGAACAAGGTCAATGCGGCGGCGTCGTTCACGAGGCTCTCCCCGGTGAGGATCGCCATCATGCGCGACGGTAGTCCGAGCTTGCGTCCAACGGCGATTGCCGCGACCGCATCCGGCGGAGCGACCAACGCGCCGAGAACCAGCGCAGCACCGAGAGTCAGTTCGGGCACCAGCCAATTCGCGAAGTAGCCGACAGCGACGGCAGTGACGATCACCATCACGACCCCGAGCCGCAGTATGTGACCGAGGTTCTTCCGGAAGCTGACGAACGAGAAGTCGAGCGCCGCCGAATACAGCAGCGGGGGTAGAACCACCCCGAGAATCAGTTCGGGCGCCAGCGTCACATGTGGGACGCCGGGCACGAACGATGCAATCGATCCGGTCGCGACGAGCACCAGCGGTACCTGCAGGTCCAGGCGCTTGGCGAATCCCGCGACCGCGACGGCCGCGATCACGACGAGAAGTAGTACCGGTCCGTCCACAGCTAGATTGTGCCGTCAGCTGTACTCGGACCCGCAGCTGACGCACACATACGACCCCGCTCTACTTGTCCGGGATCGCCTTCTTGGCGGCGTCCTGCGCCTTGTCGACCTTGTCCGCGTACTTTCCGCCGGTCTTGTCGTCGATGAAGTCACCGGCCTTGTCGACTACGTCCTCGATCTTGTCCGAGTTCTCGGCGGCGAGCTGCTTGCCCTTGCCGACGAGACCCTTCAGGTTGTCTGCGAAACTCATTTTCGCTCCATCTCGTTGAGTGAAAGAACTGGCGAGACGCAAGCTTACTTCGTGCCTGCGACCGGCATTGCTCCGAAGAGTCGACGTTTCTCGCCGTGCAGAGCCGCGCTGATCCACCAGGCGCCCTCGACTGCGACGATGCCGATCGCACCGATGACGACCGCCGACGTCGTCAACGCGATGTTCGACGGGTCGAGTTTGAAGAACGTTCGACAGAACGGGATGGTGAAGAGCGCGAGGTAGCCGACGATCGATCCCGCGATCAGCAGAATCTTCCACCACACGTAGGGCCGCGCTACGACGGCGAGTACCCACACGGCGATCATGATCAGGGTGATCAGCGCGGTCGTGCTGGCCTGCGTGACCTGCTGTTCGGTGGCACTGGGTCCCTGATACGCGAGCAAGTAGGACACGAACGTCGCGACGCCGACGATGACTCCCGACGGCACCGCGAGGCGCATGACGCGGGGCACGAACCCGGTACGTGCACGCTCGTTGTTGGGCGCCAGCGACAGAACGAAGGCCGGGATGCCGATGGTGAACCACGCCGCGATCGTCACGTGCCGCGGCAGGAACGGATACGGCAACGGCTCGAAGTGGAAGACCTGCGACAACACGCCCGACAGGCCGATGAGGAACGCCAACAGCACCGAGTAGACGGTCTTGGTGAGGAACAGATTCGAGACCCGCTCGATGTTGCCGATCACTCGCCGTCCCTCACCGACGACGTAGGGAAGGGTGGCGAACTTGTTGTCCAGCAAGACGATCTGCGCGACCGCTCGGGTCGCTGCACTTCCCGACCCCATGGCGACACCGATGTCGGCGTCCTTGAGTGCGAGCACGTCGTTGACTCCGTCGCCGGTCATCGCGACGGTGTGCCCTCGTGACTGCAGGGCCCCGACCATCCGCCGCTTCTGGTCGGGACGTACGCGACCGAACGTCGTCGCATTCTCGACGGTGTCGGCGAGTTCTTCGATCTCCTCGGGCAGGTCTCGAGCGTCGATCGGGTGCCCGTCGAGACCGAGTGACCCGGCGACCGCGCCGACGGACACGGCGTTGTCCCCGGAGATGACCTTGACCGCGACGGACTGGCTCGCGAAGTACTCGAGCGTCTCGCGGGCGTCGGAACGCACCTTCTGCTCGAGTATCACCAGGGCCCGGGGCGTCACGATGCCCGGGGCGGCATCGTCGTCCACCGGGAGGTTGCTGCTGGCGAGCAGCAGAACGCGCAGACCCGCGGAACCTGCGTCCTCGGCCTGGCGGGCGATGTCGGTGCCGGAGTCGAGCAGTACGTCGGGCGCACCGAGCAGCCAGTTGCCGTGCTCGCCGTACGACAGCCCACTCCACTTCTTCGCCGACGAGAACGGGGCGACCGCACTCTCGGTCCAGCCAGGATCGTTGTCGAACGCTTCTCCTATGGCGAGAACGCTGGCATTCGGACGCGGGTCGTCGTGCGCGAGGGCCGCAAGAACCGACGTCAGCGTGCTGGTATCGCTCTCGTCGACGACGCGCAGCTCGGCGAGGCGCATTCCGTTCTCGGTGAGCGTGCCGGTCTTGTCGGCGCACACGACATCGACGCGTGCGAGGCCTTCGATCGCGGGAAGTTCCTGCACGAGGCACTTGCGCTGGCCGAGGCGAATGACGCCGACCGCGAATGCGATGGACGTCATCAGAACGAGTCCCTCGGGCACCATCGGCACGAGCGCGGCGACCATGCCGTTGAGCGCCGGGCCGAGTGACTGCCCCGAGGAGAACAGCTGGTTGTAGATGATCAGTGCCCCGGCAGGAATCATCAGGTACGTGATGAACTTCAGGATCTTGTCGATGCCGCTACGCAGTTCGGAATGCACGAGCGTGAACTTGCTTGCTTCCTCGGCCAATTGGGCAGCGTAGGCGTCGCGGCCCACCTTGCTCGCGCGGTAGGCACCGCTCCCCGCGACGACGAAACTCCCCGACAGAATCTGATCCGCCTCGACCTTGTGAACCGCATCCGCTTCGCCGGTGAGCAGGGACTCGTCGACCTCCAGGCTCGACGCCTCGATGACCACGCCGTCGACGACGATCTGGTCACCTGGACCGAGTTCGATGACGTCGCCGAGGACCACCTCGTTCGGTGCGATCTCACGGGCCACGCCGTCGCGTCGCACGACGGGTTTGCTCTGCCCGACGATTGCAAGCTCGTCGAGAGTCTTCTTCGCGCGAATCTCCTGGATGATGCCGATGCCGCTGTTCGCGACGATCAGCAGACCGAACATGCCGTCGACGATGGAACCCGTCGACAGGACGATGATCAGCAGGACACCCAGGATCGCGTTGATACGAGTAAAGACGTTGCCTCTGACGATGTCCTTCACCGAGCGACTTGCGCGGGCGGGGACGTCGTTCGATTTTCCTTCGGACCGAAGCTGCGCTACCTGCGCCTCGGTGAGCCCGCTGTCCCGCTGTGCGTCCGCCTCGATCGACATGGGGGTAAGCCTAGGTGCTCTTCGGCTCAGCCGAGGCGAGCCCACCACCGATCGTCGTGCGTGCGGCGAGAGCCGTCGATACGCTGGCCCGGCATGGGCACAGCCGTGTCGACGCCGCCGTCGTCGGCTGCGGCTTTCAGCCGGACTATCGGCTCCGACCACGGATGGAACGCGAGGTTGAACGTGGCCCAGTGGATGGGAACCAGGAGGCCGCCGCCGAGATCGCCGTGTGCGCGCACTGCCTCTTCCGGGTTCATGTGGATGTCGGCCCAGCGTGGGTCGTAGGCGCCGACCGGCAGCAGGGTGAGATCGAACGGGCCGTACTGCGCACCGATCTCGGCGAACTTGACTGTGTAGCCGGTGTTGCCGCCGAAGAACACGCGATGTTTCGGTCCTGCGAACGCCCAGGACGCCCACTGCGTCAGGTCGCGTTTGAGACCGCGCCCGGAGAAGTGCCGGGCCTCGGTGCAGGTGATGGTGAGCCCGGCAACCTCGGTCTGCTCGTCCCAGTCGAGTTCGATGATGCGATCCTCGGGAATTCGCCAGTGACGCAGATGTGCGCCGATTCCGATCGGGACGACGAAGGGCGCGCTCTGCAACGAGGCCAGCCGCTGAATCGTCGTCTTGTCGAGGTGGTCGTAGTGGTCATGGGAGATGACGATCGCGTCGACGGCCGGGAGCGCGTCCAGCCGAACCGGAGCGGGGTGCAGCCTGGAAGGCCCGACGGCCTGGGACGGAGAGACCCGGTTGCTCCACACGGGATCGGCGAGAATGCGTCGACCGTCCAGTTCGACCAGCACCGACGAGTGGCCGTACCAGGTCACTGCGATCTCACCGGCGTTCACGGGTGCTACCTGAGGTGCGAGCGGAATGGGTCGCAGAGGCTTGCCCTGCGATCGACGTCTGAGGAACGAGACGAAGATCGACTCGTCACCGCCACCGGTGAAGCTCGAGCTCGGTTCGCTGTTGTGGAACTTGCGATCGCGATACCGAGCCGAATTGGCGGCGTACGGCGCAATCTTGGAGGTGCCGGCGCCGATTTGCGTCGGCAGACCCCATGCGGCCCGAGCGACCCAGGCCGCACTCAGTACGCTCAGCGCGATCGGCACGATCTTCGAGTTCGTCACTCACTCCACAGTAGCGAGGTGCGACGCGGCGAGGCCTCGGAGCCGGGCGTGTTCTCGCTCGGCGTAACGCTGGACAATAGGTATCGGGAGACGAGTCCCGCAGCGTTCTCGCCGCAGCTCGCAAGTAGACTACTTGCGACGGTTTTGCTCTAGAAGGAGATCGCACACACTCATGACCACCGAACAGCGCGAATTTCAGGCCGAGACACGTCAGCTCTTGGACCTGATGGTTCACTCCATCTACTCGAACAAGGACAGCTTCCTCCGGGAGCTGATTTCCAACGCGTCCGACGCCCTCGACAAGCTGAGGCTCGAGTCGTACCGCGACAAGGATCTCGACGTCGACGTCTCCGACCTTCATATCGAGGTCGACATCGACAAAGAGACCCGGACGCTCACGATCCGCGACAACGGCATCGGCATGACGCGCGATGAGGTCATCGACCTCATCGGCACGCTGGCGAAGTCCGGTACCGCCGAGGTCCGCAAGAAGCTGAAGGAAGCCAAGGACGCTGCCGCATCCGAGGAGCTGATCGGCCAGTTCGGCATCGGCTTCTACTCGACGTTCATGGTGGCCGACAAGGTCACACTTCTCACCCGCAAGGCAGGCGAAGCCACCGCGACGCGGTGGGAGTCCTCCGGTGAGGGCACGTACGAGATCTCCGACGTCGACGGTGCGGCGCAGGGTACCTCGGTCACTTTGCATCTCAAGCCGACCGACGAAGAGGACCACCTCTACGACTACGCGTCGGAATCGAAGATCAAGCAGCTCGTCAAGAAGTACTCCGACTTCATCGCCTGGCCGATCCGGATCGACGTCGAGAAGCGGGTGAAATCGGAGGAGGAAGGCGCCGAGGACACCGTCACGATCGAGACCGAGACGATCAACTCGCAGAAGGCCCTGTGGACTCGCCCCAAGGACGAAGTGTCCGACGAGGAGTACAAGGAGTTCTACAAGCATGTGAGCCATGCATGGGACGAGCCGCTCGAGGTCATCCCGTTCAAGGCCGAGGGAACGTTCGAATACCAAGCGCTGCTGTTCATTCCGTCGCAGGCGCCGTTCGACCTGTTCATGCGCGAAGGCAAGGCCGGCGTGCACCTGTACGTCAAGCGCGTCTTCATCATGGACGACTCCGAGGAGCTACTCCCCGAGTACCTCCGCTTCATCAAGGGTGTCGTCGACGCACAGGACCTCTCGCTCAACGTGTCTCGTGAGATCCTGCAGCAGGATCGTCAGATTCGCGCGATCCGTCGTCGTCTGACCCGCAAGGTCCTCTCGACGATCAAGGAAATGCAGAGCGAGCACGCCGAGAAGTACCAGACATTCTGGTCGCAGTTCGGCCGGGCGCTCAAAGAAGGCCTGATCTCCGACTTCGACAACCGCGAGACACTGCTGACGGTCTCCTCGTTCGCCTCGACCAACAGCGACGAGGGCTTGACCACTCTCGCCGAGTACGTCGACCGGATGAAGGACGGCCAGGAGCAGATCTACTACATGACGGGCGAGTCCCGTCAGCAGATCGAAAGCTCGCCGCACATGGAAGCTTTCAAGGCTCGTGGCCTCGAAGTGCTGCTGCTGACCGACTCGGTCGACGAAGTGTGGGTCGGCAATGTTCCCGACTTCGACGGCAAGTCCTTCCAGTCCATCTCCAAGGGCGAGGTCGACCTCGACACCGAAGAGGAGAAGAAGGACGCCGAGTCCAAGCGCGAAGAGCAGGACAAGGAGTTCGAGGGCCTGCTGAAGTGGATGAGCGAGACGCTGAGCGAGGACGTCAAGGAAGTCCGCCTGTCCTCACGCCTGACCACATCACCCGCCTGCGTCGTCGGTGACGAATTCAGCTTCTCCCCGCAGCTCGAAAAGATGTACAAGGCGTCGGGGCAGTTCGTTCCGACGTCCAAGCGCATCCTCGAGCTGAACCCGACGCACGATCTGGTCACTGGGCTCAAGAAGGCTCGCGAGGATCGCAGCGATGATCCCAACCTCGCCGAGACGGCCGAGTTGCTGTACGCCACGGCACTTCTCGCCGAGGGGACCGAGCTCAAGGATCCGGCCAAGTTCTCCCGACTGCTGGCCGATCGGCTGACCAGGACGGTCTAGCTCGCCAGGTTTCTGGGGGCTCCGCCCCCAGTGGCACGGTTAAGTGTGCTCCCGCATACTTAACCGTGCCACTGACCCGGAGGGTCAGAGTGGGAGCAGATCGAGGGCAGCCAGATAGGCGTCCGCGTCGAAGTCCGGCATCAAGACCGACTGCAGAATGAACCCCTGACAGAGACCGACAACAAGCGGCGCGAGGGCATGCGCACGCGCGTCGGCATCGTCGAAACCCTTGTTCTCGAACCACACTCGCAGATATCGCTCGTACAGCGATCGCAGCTCCACCACAACCGACGACACGGTCGACACATTGTCGGGATCGGCCGCCGCTGCCGCCCATATCTGTACGAGAATGCTCGGATTGCCGAGGTCCCTGGTCATCCCGTTGAGGAAGATCCTCACGACCACCGCCGGTGGTGGCAGCGGGTCCTGCTTCTCCAGGCCGTCGAGGTCGTCGGCCCGAGATTGCAGCACATCCCGGGTGACTTGCACGATCAGGTCCTGCTTGCTGGTGAAGTAGCTGTAGATCGCCCCGGCCGACAATCCGGACTCGGTGATGATCTCCGCCATCGACGTGCCCTCGAAACCTGACCGGGAAAAACACGTCATCGCCGCGTCGATGATCTGACGGCGGCGTTCTTCGCGATGGACATCGCTGACTTTGGGCACACCTCATATTAAAAACGAATGCTCGTTCTTGACAACTCTCAGCGTCGCGCTCACTATAAAAGAACGATTATTCGTTTTTTAAGGAGCTGACATGAACCTCACCCCATGGCCACGCGTCGTAGCAGTGGCCCTCACCGGATCCGCGATCCTCGCCCTCGTCGTACTGGCATTCCTGTGGCCGTCCGTGACATCCACCGTCCACGACATCCCGATCGCCGTCGTCGGCGACAATCCCGCTGTCACCAGCCAGTTGTCCCGGCAATTCGACGTCCTCCCCGCCACGTCGCGCGAGGACGCAATCGCGCAGCTTCACTCGCGCACGGCCTACGGCGCGATCGTGCTCGGCACACAACCCGAGGTACTCAGCTCGTCAGCCAACGGAACTGTCGTCGGGCAGATGCTCGACTCGGTGGCTGCGCGCCTGAACACCACGGCAACCGACGTGGTGCCGTTCGCGTCGTCCGACGCCCGCGGCGCGGGTCTGTCCGCGATGACGTTTCCGCTCGTCATCGGCGGCATTGCAGGCGGCGTGATCATCTCGATGCTCGTCCGCGGAGTGCGGCGACGCCTCCTCGCCACTGCCGCGTACGGCGTGGGTGCCGGCGTCGTCATCGTCGCCATTGCGGCGGAGTGGTTCGGGATATTGCAGGGCGACACCCTCGCACTGGTCGCAGCGGTGACCATGGCCGTGCTGGCTGTCAGCGCTCCGATCGTGGGGTTGACCACGGTCGTCGGACCGGCAGGCATCGGCGTCGTCGCCGTGGTGATGATGTTCCTCGGCAACCAGATTTCGGGCGCGGCCGCGCCGTGGCAATTCCTCCCGTCACCGTGGGGCGTCGTCGGCCAGTTCTTCCCGCCGGGAGCCGGGGCGACTCTCATGCGCAATCTCTCATACTTCCCCGACGCTGCGACGGCCCAGGCCTGGTGGGTTCTGGCGTCGTGGATTGCGGCCGGTGTCGTCTTCATGGTGGTGGGACACCGAAAGATCACGGCCTCGGCACACTCGACGGTGCCCGCCTCGTCCATGCCCGCCTCGTCGATGCCCGAAGCGGCGCGTGTTGCACTGTAGTCATGACCGAACCGCTGTTGATCGAACGCCGCGACGATGTCCTGGTGTGGACGCTGAACAACCCCGACGCTCGGAATCCGATCTCGGAGATCGAGACGATCGATGCCCTCGAAGACGCGGTGCTGGCCGCGAACCGTGATCCCAGCGTGCGCGTCGCGATTCTGACGGGAGCCGGCTCAGCGTTCTCCTCCGGCGGCAACGTCAAACACATGCGCGACAAGGAAGGGATGTTCGGCGGGAGCCCGGCCGAGCTGAGGCAGGGCTACCGGCACGGGATCCAACGCATACCGAAAGCGCTGTACCACTGCGAGATCCCGACGATTGCAGCCGTCAACGGTGCTGCGATCGGTGCGGGGTGCGACCTGGCGTTGATGTGCGATTTGCGCATCGCGTCGACGACGGCCAAGTTCGCCGAAAGTTTCGTCAAGGTCGGAATCATCCCCGGCGACGGCGGTGCTTGGCTCCTTCCCCGTGCAGTCGGGATGGCGCGGGCGAGCGAGATGGCCTTCACCGGTGAGCCAATCGACGCGACGACGGCGTTGGATTGGGGGCTGGTATCCCGAGTGGTCGAGCCCGACGAACTACTCGCCGCCGCACACACTTTGGCCGATCGCGTTGCCACCAACCCGCCGCAGGTTCTGCGGATGACCAAGAAGCTGCTCAGAGAAGGGCAGCACCAGAGCCTGGACAGTCTTCTGGAACTCTCCGCGGCATTTCAGGCCATTGCGCATACGACGTCGGATCACTCCGAGGCTGTGAACGCGATGCTCGAACGCAGGGATCCGAGGTTCGAGGGTAGGTAGCTCCAGTGGCGCGGTTGAGTGCACCCCAAGGCACTCAACCGCGCCACTGGCGGCGGAGCCGCCTCGGACAATCCTGGCTAGTCGGATGCGTTGATCTCGGGGCAAATGAACGAAGGACTCACGCCGTCAGCAACGAAAAGTTCGACAGTTCTGCACGCAGCTGGTTCATGGCGCGGTGCTGCGCCACTCGGACTGCGCCTGCGGTCATACCCAGGGCTCGACCGGTCTGGGGAGCCGTCATCCCCCATATCACCCGCATCAGCACGATCTCTCGATGCCTCGGCGGCAAGGTGTTCATCAAAGCACTTGCGTGGCTGCGTAATTCACCCTCGACTGCGTGTGATTCAGGCGACTCCTCGGTGAACGGTTCCTCGATCACCAATTCGAGCGAATACGCACGACGTGATGCGGCTTTCCGTCCCGCATCGGCGATCTTGTGCGCTGCGATGCCGTATACGAACGCCATGAAGGGCTTGCCGACGTCGCGGTACTTCGGAATCGCCGAGACAAGAGCCAGACAGACATCCTGAACGACGTCGTCTGCCATCACCTCCGAGTTGCTCACGCGGGTCGCGCAGTAACGCTTCAGCTTGGGCCTGACCAGCCCGATCACGTCGGAGAGAGCTGCCATGTCCCCGCCCACCGCGAGTGGAACTCGCGCCTCGAGCATGTCCACGATGTCGTCGTTCGTCATCGCCTCAGTCCTCCCTGCTCACCCTGCGTTTCTTGTGTGATTCGATCCTGTTTCACCGGCGGCTTGGTGAGTACCCACCCCAGGGTGAGGAAAGCCACCCCACGGGGCGGGCATCTTGCACTCTTCGGGAGGGTCCCGATGCGAAACCGCGCAAGCAGAATGAACATCACGTAACGCGGCGCCCGGCGCCGACGAACACTCTTACACACCTGCAGCGCATCGGAGACGAGCATGAGCGAGCGAACACGCAGTAGAAGCCGCGGTCGATCCACAGTGGTCACCGAAGACGGC
>NZ_LVCV01000435.1 GCF_001647195.1 Rhodococcus sp. EPR-157
GTGGTTCGACGTGGCCGCGGCACTGGAGAAGACGTGGGGCGAGGACATTCGCATGGTGTTCTACGACCACCGCGGCCACGGTTCGTCCTCGGCTGCCGATACCGGCTCGTACACGATCGAGCAGCTCGGACTCGACCTCGGAGCGATCGTCAGGACGATGGTTCCCACTGGCAGATACATCGTGGTCGGGCATTCCATGGGCGGAATGACGATCATGTCCTACGTCCGCCAGCACCTCGCCGAGCTCGGTGACCGCCTGGTCGGCGTCGGGCTGGTGGCGACGGCAGCACACGGAATCGCCGAGGAGGGAATCGGCGCGTGTCTCGCGCATCCGGCGGTCTCATTGTTCCGGACCGTCGTGAAGCGGGCGCCACGAGTCATGGGCGCATCGAAGCGCCTGAGCAGGGGAATTTGCGCACCGATCATGCGCGCCGCCGGCTGTGGATCGCGTCGCGTGAGTCCCCGGGTCGTCGCATTGGCGTCGGCGATGCTCAACGAGACGTCGGTCGTGACGATGGCGGGATTCCTGGGCTCACTGCACGATTTCGACGAATCGAAGTCGCTGTCGGCTCTCGCCGTGGTTCCGACGATGGTGCTGTGCGGGTCGGACGACCTGATGACACCACTGCGTCACTCACAGGCGATCGCCGACAATCTCCCCGCCGCTCGCCTCGTCACGGTCGACAATGCCGGGCACATGGTAATTCTCGAGCGTGCGACGGAGGTCGCCGACGCGATCGCTGTCCTCCTCGCCCAAACGTCGGTGACAGCACCACTAAAGGTCGCGCTGTGAGATCACTCCACTCTGGATGGCGCGCTCGGCCAGCCTGACCCGCTTGACGTTCTGCGGCAGATCCTCAACCCCGAATTTCGCGAACAACACCCGCAGGTGCGTCTTGACGGCATCGACGCTGAGGAATATCTCCGTCGCGATCTGCTGATTCGACGCCGGATTCGCGAAGGTCGCGTTGTGTTTGTACGGGCGACACAGCGCAACGAGAACGGCCCGCTGTGTCTCGGTGAGCGATCGAGTGTCCGGCATCTCCGACGCGATCCGTGTGGCCTCGTCGCCGATGCCGGAGAAGTCATGGAACGTGAGCAGGGATGTGCCGATGCGAATGGTGTCTCCGTGCCGCAGCCGTCGTCTGCCGGTGAGCCTGTCTCCGCCCACGTAGGTGCCGTTGCGCGAGAGGCCGTCATCGACGATGGTCCAGTGCCCTCCCATCCACTCGACCGCCGCGTGCAGCCGGGACACCTCGCTGTCGTCGGCGAACGAGATGTCCGCCTGCGACGATCGGCCCAGGGTCAGCCGAGCGCGCTCGGGTGAGAGCAGCACTTCGCGGCGCACTCCTCCGTCGCCCTCGTACTGCAGACGCGCGCTATCCCGGTCACCAAGAACCACCGCTACATCCTGCTCCGGCACGGAGGCCGGAGCAAGACGAACAGCACTACTTCTTGACGGGCGGAGCGTTCAGCAGCGTGATGAACGGTCCCGCATTGCTGGCGATGGCACTGAGGCCGCCGATGGCGGTACCTGCGAGCGACGCGGTGGAACCGAGAAGCAAGGCACCTCCGATGCATCCGGCGACCGGCCCTGCACCGAACAGCAGCGCTGCCGGCGCGGAGACGACGCCGACGGCGATGGCCCCGAGAAGGCACCCACCGACGAGACCTGTTGCCGCACCGAGGAATCCACCGACCGAGGCGGACAGTCCGATGTTGTCCTTGGTTCCCGCAACCGCGGCCGGGAGGTCGACCTGCTGCAGTCCGGGAATCTGAGTCGAGACCGGCGTTGCGGCTGCCGGTGACACGTCGGCGGTCAGAACGGCGTGATTGCCGTCGATGTCCGCTGCGACCGGGTGCGCGAGTCCATCGAAGGCGATGGACAGCGGAACCGAGTCCACCAATGCGCCACCGGCGTCGCGGACGACCAGGTGATTGTTCTCGTTGCTGAGCGTTCCTGCGGACGTATCGACGATGACCTGGTCACCGGCGGCACTGACGTTCCACCCCACCGGCGCGGGGGCGGGAGCAGGGTCCGCGTACGAGGTACCCATTGCGGTCGTCATTGCCGCGATCACCAATGCCGACGTTGCTGCGAATTTTCCGATCTTCATGTTCCCCGTCTTCCAGGTGTGTACGTGCGCGCACCCATCTGGGTGCGGCGCACAGCTAACGGGCATGCGGGGACCGAAAACTGGCCGACCGGGGCACGTAACACGACTACAGGGTTAACAGTGGAACAGCTCTACTCCAAAGGGACAGAACGGAATTGACGATTCCCAAGGGTCGGTAATCGGTAACCGTCACCTTGCTATGGCAATCAACGCCCGAGGAACTTCGGCTTGCGTTTCTCTTTACGTGCGCGGCGCGCTTCCTTCATGTCCTCACTCCTCCACGCAGCACCGAACGCGGCCCACTGATCCGGCGTCGGTTCGTCGTGCGTGCCGTCGTCGTTGAACACGAGCTTGAGATGTCTCAACGCCAGGGGTGCGAGTTCGGTGATCGCTGACGCCCATTCCTGTGCGACGGCAAGATCACCGCGCTTGTTGGCGAGACCACTGACGAATGCGGCATCGGCGTCGACACGCTCGCCACCCATCAGAATGGTCCGGGCGACGCCCCCACCCGCGAGAGATGCCAGCCTCTTGATGGTCCAGTTGTTGACCGCGATACCGAGACGAGTCGACGGAATCTCGAAGAAGGCACCGTCGGCGACGACCCGCAGATCGCATGCGATGGCGAGTTGCGTCCCGCCTCCTACCGCCGGGCCGTTGACAGCGGCAACGACGGGCACGGGCGCCCCGTCGATCGCTCTGAGGAGCCTCTCCAGCGCCTCGGGGAACTCCTCGGGGAAGCTGTCACCCTCCAGGTCGGCTCCCGCGCAGAAGCTCGAACCTTGACCGGTGATCACGATGACGCGCGCGTCGGATTCGACGGCTGCCTCGACTCCCTCGCGCAGCGCGACGCAGTGGGCGGTGTCGAGTGCATTGCGCCGCTCGGGACGCCTGAGTTCGAGGGTGACGACGTCGCCGTCACGAGTCTGTCCGATCATGGACACAGACGTTACTCATGGGTAGATGTGACCGATGCCCGCGGGCTGATGTACTGACCACCGTGATCGAAACAGATGTGGCCGTCATCGGTGCCGGACAAGCAGGACTGTCCGCCGGCTATCACCTCCGCCGAGCGGGTCTGGCAGCTGGTTCCGGGTTCGTCATGCTCGATCGCTCCCCCGCAGCAGGTGGCGCCTGGCAGTACCGCTGGCCGTCATTGACACTGAGCACGGTCAACGGCGTCAACGACTTACCTGGCATGGAATTCGCGGACACATTGACGGGTGAGAATCCCGACGAAGTCACCGCGGCCGAGGCAGTTCCGCGGTACTACCAGGCCTACGAGGAAAAGTTCGACCTTCAGGTTCGACGGCCGGTGACCGTCACCGTCGTCTGCGATCGCGAACCGCGGTTTCGCGTCGAAGCCGGAGAACTCGTGGTGTCCGCCCGTGGCCTGATCAACGCAACCGGTACGTGGGAGAAGCCGTTCATCCCGTCGTATCCGGGCGCCGAGACGTGCGGTGGTCGTCAGCTGCACACCAAGGACTACCGGACCGCCGACGAGTTCGCGGGCAAACACGTGGTCGTCGTCGGCGGGGGAATCTCGGCCGTGCAGTTGCTCGACGAAATCTCTCTCGTCACCTCGACGACGTGGGTGACGCGTCGCAAACCCGAGTTCCGGGACGGCGACTTCGGCCCGGACGCCGGGCGCGCTGCCGTCGCGATGGTCGAAGAACGCGTGCGAGCCGGTCTTCCACCCGGATCGGTTGTCTCGGTGACGGGCCTGCTGCTGACCGAGCGACTGAAGGCCGCGCGTGATCGCGGTGTACTGGAACGACTCCCGATGTTCTCGGAGATCATTCCCGACGGGCTCCGCTGGGCGGACGGCACATCCGTGAAGACAGATGTCATCCTGTGGGCCACCGGCTTTCGCAGCGCACTCGACCACCTCGCACCGCTGCGCCTTCGCGGTCACGGCGGCGGCATCGCCATGGACGGACGGCTCGCGACGCGCGTCGCCGCCGCCCACCGAGTGCACCTCCTCGGCTACGGCCCGTCGGCCAGCACCATCGGCGCCAACCGCGCAGGCCGGGCAGCGGTGGCGGAGCTGTTGACGACGCTCGACATCAGGTGACGGGGCCTCGCTACTCGAAAGCAGCTAGACGAGACCGCGAGTACCACGTAGAAATTTCCGGCGAATCGCCCACTTCTGCACTGAGTGTCAGATAAGTTTCTTGTCATGTCCTCCACCTTGGACATCCTGCCGCGAGACGCATCGGCCCCCGATGCGAAGCGTTTTGCGCTCGTACCGATTTCACTCGAATCGACCAAGGAAGTTCGATCATGGGAAAGCTCGACGGGAAAGTTGCATTCATCACCGGCGCCGCGCGCGGTCAGGGCCGCAGCCACGCGCTGAAGCTGGCCCAGGAAGGCGCCGACATCATCGCGATCGACCTCTGCGCCCAGGTCGCCAGCGTGGGATATCCATTGGCTACCGCCGAGGATCTAGCCGAGACGGTCAAGCAGGTCGAAGCTCTCGACCGCCGCATCGTCGCGTCCACGGCCGATGTGCGAGACACCGCACAACTGAAGAAGGCAGTCGACGACGGCGTCGCCGAACTCGGCCGCCTCGACATCGTCCTGGCCAATGCCGGGATCGCGAGTTTCGCACCCATCGAAGACCTCACCGACGAGGCCTGGGACGACATGATCGACATCAACCTGACCGGCGTCTTCAAGACCGTCCGCGCTGCAGTGCCACACATCAAGTCCGGTGGCCGCGGTGGTGCAATAGTGCTGACCAGCTCGACCGCAGGAATCAAAGGCCTCGCCAACCTCGCGCACTACGTCGCCGCGAAACACGGTGTCGTCGGCCTGGTGAAGACACTCGCAAACGAGTTGGCACCGTTCGAGATTCGCGTCAACTCCGTGCACCCGACATCGGTCGACACCGACATGATCCACAACGCGCAGACCTATGCGACATTCATGCCGGACAATCCCGATCCGAAACGGGAAGACGCAGCCGAGGCGTTCAAGACCCTGAACGCATTGCCGATCGAGTGGGTCGAACCCGTCGACATCTCCAATGCGATTGCATTCCTGGTCTCCGACGACGCCCGCTACATCACCGGCGTTCAACTTCCCGTCGATGCGGGATCGGTGATCAAGTGACCGGCACACTCGACGGCAAGGTCGCGTTCATCACCGGTGCCGCGCGCAGTCAGGGACGCAGCCATGCACTTCGGCTCGCCAAGGAGGGCGCCGACATCATCGCAATCGACCTGTGCGGTCCCGTCGACACCATCGAAATGTATCCCGGTGCAACGGAAGCCGACCTTGCTGAGACGGTTAAGCAGGTCGAGGACCTCGATCGCCGGATTGTCGCCACCAAGGCCGATGTCCGGGATTCTGCCGCCGTGAAGAAGGCCGTCGACGACGGAGTGGCCGAACTCGGTCGCCTCGACATCGTGCTCGGCAACGCCGGTGTATTCGACATCGCACCTGCTCTCGAGATCACCGACGAGGCCTGGCAGACCATGCTCGACGTCAACCTCACCGGCGTGTGGAACACGTGCCGAGCGGCGCTGCCCCACCTCATCGCCGGTGGACGGGGTGGTTCGATCGTGTTGACGAGTTCGACGGCGGGACTGAAGGGCACGCCGAACACCGTGCACTACACCGCAACCAAACACGGTGTCGTCGGCATCATGCGCACGCTGGCGAACGAGTTCGGCCAGCACAGCATTCGGGTCAACACTGTCCATCCCACCGGGGTCGACACGGTGATGATCCAGAACCCCAAGACGTGGGGATTGTTTCTTCCAGACGACCCGAACCCGAGCCGTGAGAAAGCCGAGGCGATCTTCGCCACGACCAATACTCTGCCGATTCCGTGGGTCGAACCGATCGACATCTCCAACGCCATCGCGTTTCTGGTCTCCGACGAGGCCCGATACATCACCGGTGCGACACTTCCCGTCGACGCTGGATACACGATCAAATGACGGTCACTATGTCGATCGCCGAGGTGCGTCGCCGCATCGCGACGCACCTCGTCGGTCGTAGTCATGAACTCGACCTGCTCCTGGCGGCGGCCGCGGCCGGGCGGGACCTGCTGATCGAGGGCCCACCCGGCACCAGCAAAAGCACCTTGCTCGGCGCGATCACAGCGGAATGGGGCATTCGCCTTCTGTTCGTCGAGGGCAACGCCGACCTCACCCCGGCGCGAATCGTCGGACACCACAATCCAGCTCGGGTACTGCGCGAGGACTACAGCGAGGACAACTTCGTTCCCGGCCCACTCGTCGAGGCGATGCGCACCGGCGGATTTCTGTACGTCGAGGAGTTCAACCGCGCACCCGAGGACACGCTGAACACCCTGCTGACTGCGATGGCCGAGCGGAGAATAGCCATTCCGCGCGTCGGAACCGTGCACGCATTGCCCACTTTCCGGGTCGTCGCGTCGATGAACCCCTACGACAATGTCGGCACAACACGACTGTCGACGAGCGTCCACGACCGTCTGTGCCGTCTCGCGATCGGCTATCAGGACGCCGAGTCCGAACGCGGAATCGTGGCACTGCGAACAGAATCCGACTCGATCAGGCTCATCGCCGATTCCGTCGCAATCACGCGCGCAACCCGTGAGCACGAGGACATCACTCAGGGCAGCAGTGTGCGAGGAGCGATCGACCTGACTCTCGTCGCGCAGCAGCTGGCGGACTTGCGTGAAGTTCCGATTCCCGAGGTGCCCGACATCGATCCACCGAGGAACCTCCCCGAGCCGTACCAGCAGGTGATGCTCGACGCGATCTACGTCGCGCTGTCGGGGCGCATCCATGTCGACGAGACTGCCGACGCGACGCCGGAGGGCATTCTGTACACCATCTGGCAGGACCACTTTCTGCTGAAGCCGGCGGCCGCCGCACCGGGTTGAAGAGCAATCGTCGCCGATTCTCCCGTACGCAAGCCCGGCTCGGGTTCCCTGGCCCGCACCCTGAAGCCGTTGCGCCGCAAGCCCAAACAACTCACAGAGTCGCCTACTGTGTTCCGCCCGGGTGCAGGCGGTATTGTCCTGATCGCCGACGGGCGGAGCAGAGCCGGCAGTGCATCGACGGACAACAACCCGTCGGCCCCGGGGTTCACCGACGAATCCGCGGAGGTCATCTCACTGCGCGAGGCTACCGAAGAGGAGTCGACGGCCGACGCGAAAACCCGCGCTCTGGCCCGAAAGATCGCTGCGAGGCTGGCGGTCCGACGCCCCCGCCGTGATCCTCGTGCACGACGAGGAGTCGGAGAGCTGACCTCGCTGCGGTATCGGGACGGTTCCGACGAACTCGACATGGACCGCACCATCGACGTTCTCGCTGCCGACCCGTTCCCCGAGGACGACGACATCATCGTGCGGGAGCGACTGCACACGGCACGGTCCATCGTTCTCGTCGTGGACATTTCGGGATCGATGAAGGGCGAGCGTGTCCGGACGGCCGCCGCGACGGTTGGTGCGCTGGCGGGCGAACTGAGCCACGACGATCTGGCCGTTGTCGCGTTCTGGTCCGACGCGGCAGTGCTGAGCCGCTTCGGTGATCCGATGACGCCGCTGGGGATCCTCGACACAGTGCTGAGCATTCCCGCTCGCGGTCTGACGAATGTACAGTTCGCCCTCGAGACCGCAGCGAGAATGCTGCGCATGGTGTCGTCGCCGGACAAGCGGGTTCTGCTGTTGTCGGACTGTGTGCACAACGCAGGTCCCGACCCTCGGTACGTCGCGGCCTCTATTCCTCGACTCGACATTCTGCTGGACACATCCGGCGAGAACGACGCCGATCTGGGCCGCGACCTCGCGCGTCTCGGCCACGGCCGTATCCGCGCGGTGCGCACCTATCGTGACGTCGGACCAGCGCTGACGGCATTCTTCGACGGGTGACCGTGCACCCTCTGGTAGTCGGCTTCGAACTTCCTCCTGCCCAACACTTTCCACGCGATGCGCGCCGGGAGTGGACTCTGCGCCAGGAAGTAGGCGCGCTGCCTGTCGGTGGCGCTCAGCAGAATGTAGCCGAGGAAGACCAGCATGCGATCCTTCGGGATCGACGCGTGCCCGATCTCGCCGACATGGGCCCACTCCGCCACCGTCAGATGCTTCTCGGCCAGAGGCAAGGCCACCGCTTCCTCGTCGTCGAGATGAGCGTTCAGCGCTGCCGACAGCGCCGTCAAGGTTACTGCCAGTTGCTCACCACGGTGCTCCCGCGCAGAGGTGCGAAACGCCGAGGCCTGGGCCAGGGCACGATCGATCAGCTCACCGATCCGCTCGTGCTGCTCCTCCATCGTCAGGATCGCCGAGGTGTCGTCCACCCTGTTCAGCAACAGTGGCCACAGGGCCTCGTCCTCGGCGATGTGGTGATGGTGCAGCGCGGTCGTCAGTTCGATGAGAAAGTCGACCAGAACGCCTGCTCGATCGGTATCGCCGTCGGGCACGGCGGTGATCAGCGACGGCATTGCCGCGAATCGGTCTCGGAAGCACTGGTGGATGATGACCATGTTGTCGGTGTCGGGCTGTGTAGTAGTCATGGTAGGTACCATCGCGCGGCGCACTAGTAGTTCACTTGGAGCCCACTAGCTGCTCTACGCTGTTCGCGTGCAGGTGACGGTGCTCGGCCAGACGAGTGCGGAGGGATCGACCGGGCAGATCAACCTCGGTGGCCCCCGGCAACGAGCCGTGCTCGCAATCCTGCTCATCGCGCGCGGAGACATCGTGTCCGTCGACAAGCTCACCGACGACCTGTGGAACGGAGAACCTCCCCCACGGGCGATCGGCGCGCTGCAGGCGTACATCTCCAACCTTCGCCGCGTCCTGGAACCCGATCGCGCCCCGCGGACCGCGTCCTCGATCCTGGTCAGCAAGGCACCGGGGTACGCGATCCGATTGCCGACCGAAGCCGTCGACGCCTGGCATTTCGAGAAGTCGATCCGCGACGCCGATGGCAGAGAACCCGCGATCCGTCGCCGCATTCTCGCCGATGCGCTCGCTCTGTGGCGCGGTGACGCGTACGCCGAGGTCGCCGGTGAGCCATGGGCGGAGGCCGAGATCGCGCGCTTGAACGAACTGCGAACCATCGCCAGAGAACGTCTCGTCGCAGCAACGCTGGAATGCGGCAACGCTTCCGATGCTGCGCTCGACGCGGCGACCCTGACGCGCGAACATCCCTTACGCGAGGAGAGTTGGCGCTTGCTCGCGCTCGCGCTGTACTCCAGCGGTAGGCAAGCCGACGCCCTCGCCGCGCTACGACAGGCCCGCACGATCCTCGGCGATGAGCTCGGCCTCGATCCTGGCCCTGCCCTGATCGAGCTGGAAGCAGCGGTCCTGGCTCACCGAGTGGTGACGCCTCGCACGGGTCGGTCCGTGGGCACTACCCTCGTCGAACCGCCTGCGCCCACGTCCGATAGAGAAACGTTCTTCGGTCGCGCCGACGAGCTTCGCCGGCTCACCGACCAGGCGTCGTCGATCGTTCTGGTTGCAGGCGAAGCAGGTTCGGGAAAAAGCGCGCTCCTCGCAGCCTCGAAAGCGGCGCTCGACTCCGTCGGGTGGACATGCTTGCTCGGACGCTGTCCCGAGGCCGACGGAGCCCCACCAGCGTGGGCGTGGACGGAGATACTGCGCAGCGCCGCAGCCGAATTCGACGTCGGAGCCCATGCCGAGGCGCTTGCACCCCTGCTCACGGACACCGCGGTGACACAGCAGGGCAATCGATTCCGTCTTCTTCGAGCCGTCGTCGACTATCTGACCGACGTCGCCGCTACCACTCGCGTCACGGTGATACTCGACGACCTGCACCGCGCGGACCCGGAGACTCTCGCCCTACTCGTCGCTCTCGCGCGCTCATCCTCGGCGTCCCTGCGCATGCTCGGCGCATACCGTCCCGACGAACTCGGACCCGACCATGAGGCCACGCTGGCCGCACTGGCTCCGCTGTCACCAGTGCGGCTCCGACTCACAGGTCTGACCGACGCCGAGGCCGCCGAACTCGTCCAGTCGGTGTCCGGTCTGACACCGGAACGAAGCACGATGGAAATCCTCACCGAGCGGACCGCCGGAAATCCGTTCTACCTCCGCGAAAGCGCGCTGCTGCTCAGCAGCGAGGGAGCCGTGGTCGCAACGTCCGAAGTGCCCGAGGGCGTGCGCGACGTACTTCGCCGACGCTTCGCCCGACTCCCCGAACTGACGATCTCCATGATGCGACTCGCGTCGGTGTTCGGGCGCCAGGCCGACCTCGAAGTCCTGCTGACCGCCACGGAACTCGACACCGACACCGCCCTGGACGCACTCGAATCCGGCGTCGTCGCCGGCTTGCTCGACGACTCGGATCCGACCAGGATTCGGTTCACGCACGTCCTCGTCCGCGACACGCTGTACTCCGATCTGACCCTGATACGTCGCCGTCGGTGGCATGCCCAGATCGCCGAAGCACTCGAACAGCAATCACCACAGGACTTTTCGGCTCTCGCACTGCACTACGGACAACTGCACGGCGACGCGCACACCCGCAAAGCACTCGACTACGCGGTCGCAGCTGCCGCCGAGGCCGACGATCGTTTCGCGCACGGGTCGGCCGCGCTGCTGTACTCCGACGCCCTCGCTGCCTGGGACCGGCTCGAGGACGGTTCCGTCGACGAGCAGGTCGAACTGTTGGCGAGAAAGATATCCGCCCAGGTTGCCGCCGGCTCGAGTATCGGAGCGGCCGAGGCCCGTCGGCAAGCGGTGTCGATAGCCGAGCGCACCGGCCGCACCGATCTTCTGATTCGTACACTCACCGCGGGAGAGCTGCCGACGACCTGGCTCAAACGCGAATACGGCATGTACGACGCCGATCTCGCCTCGTTGATCGAGCGAGCCCTCACCTTCGACGACATCGACGAGGACTCCCGATGCCGACTCCTGTGCGCGCTCGTCGACGAGATCCGAGGGGAAGCGGACGAGCGCGCGATGGAGGCGGCCGAGGAGGCGTACACGTTGGCGCGCACACTGCAGAGCCCGGAAGTGCTCGGACTGGCAACGAACGCCCTGTGGAATCTGGTCGGTGCCGACCTCGACCCCGAGCGTCGAATGTCGTTGTCCCTGCAGCTCATCGAGCTGGGTACCACGCACGACATGCCGGTCTTCGCGATGATCGGACATCACGGGTCGTTTCTCGTCGACGCAGTCGAACGTCGCTTCGACTCCATGCGTGCACATCTCGACGAGGAGTTCGCGCTCGCCGAGCGGTACAGCTGGCAGCAGTCGCTCGCCACATGCCACCTGTCGCGCGGAATGTTGGCCCACGCTGCCGGTGACATCGAGGCGGCACATCGCCACTTCGACGCGGGCGGAACCGCATTGCGTTCGAGCGTCGCTGTCAACGCCGATGTCATCCATGCCCTTGCGTACGTCACGACGGCTGTCTCGACGGGGACCCTTGGGGCGTTCGAGCCCGGTCTGCGCACGTTGTACTTGCAGTACCCGGCAGTCGCGGCGGATCTACTGGCGCTGGCGTTGGCTGATCTCGGCAGAGCGGGCGAGGCGCTCGAGGTTCGCCGGGCAGCGGGACCGATCCGGCACGACTTCTTCGAGTCCCTGTTCCTTGCCCTCCGCGGTATGGCCGTCCTCGAAACCGGCGAACTCGACCAGGCTGCTGCCGTCGCGCACTCGCTGTCCAGATTCACCGGCCAGCTCGCCGGCATGGCAACCGGAACCTACGTCGTCGGGCCCGTCGACACCGTTCTCGCCCGGCTCGCGACCGCGCTCGGCGACACCGATCGTGCTGCCGACTACCAGGCTACGGCGCTGCAACTGGCCCGAGCATGGGGCAATCCGCAGTGGATTCTCGCGGCTACTAGAAAGCCACAAGAACACTCCAAGTGACTGCGTCCACGCTGTGTTCACCACAGACGAAGGAGCATTCACATGAGGATCTTGCTCGGCAGACTCGGCGCAATCTGCGCCGATCACCCCTGGCGGACGCTGGGAGTATGGATCGCGTTGTTCGCCGCGACGATCGGCGCAGCGGTGGCATTCGGCGGTCAGATGCAGGACAACTACCACGTCGAGGGGCTCGACTCGATCGCCGGAAGCGAGTTGCTCGCCGACCGGTTTCCCGACCTCGCCGGGACCGATGCTCGGGTCGTGGTGCACGATGACGTGGCACTCGATCCTGGGGTTCTCACGAGCCTGCAGAGCAGACTGCAGGCGTTGGACGGTGTCGGCACGGTCTCGCCGGCGCGCATCTCCTCCGACGGCGATACCGCGTTGGGCTCGGTGCAGTACCGCATTCCGGTCACCGACTTTCAGGGCACCGACGGCATCGACGCACTGCGCTCCGCCACTGTTCCACTCGAGCGCGAGGGCATCCAGGTCGAACTGGGAGGACAGGTAGCGGAGAACATCAGCTCGCCCAGTGGTGCCGCTGAAGCCGTCGGAATCGTCGTAGCGCTGGTGATCTTGCTGCTGGCTTTCGGGTCCGCCATCGCTGCAGGACTTCCCATTGCTGTGGCGATCATCGGCGTCGGCATCGGCTCCGGCATCGTGGCCGTCCTGGCGTCGTTCACTCAGATCAGCCCGATGGCTCCGACAATCGCCACGATGGTGGGCATCGGCGTCGGGATCGACTACGCGTTGCTTCTCGTCACTCGCTTCGCCGACGGCCTGCGATCCGGTATGACAACCGAACAGTCTGCAGCGCATGCCAATTCGACGGCCGGAGTGTCCGTCGTCTACGCGGGTACGACGGTCTTGCTGTGCCTGCTCGGACTCAGGTTGGCAGGTTTGCCGGTGTACGCGTCGATGGGCTACGCGACTCTCGCCGTCGTCGGCGCGGTGATGCTGACGTCTGTCACCGCCGTTCCTGCGCTGTGCGCGTTGACAGGGACGCGGTTGTTGCCGAGGACGCCGCGGCGCCGGGTCGGCCCGGCCCGTACGGAGAAGTGGGCTCGGATGGTATGCCGCAGGCCCGTGGTCTGGACGCTGGCTGCATTGGCGCTTCTCGCTGTCCTGGCAGCCCCGGTTCTCGACATGCGTATGTGGCCGCAGAATGCAGGTACACAGCCGACGTCGAACACCACGCGGCTCGCGTACGACCTGATCGACAACGAATTCGGGCCGGGAGCGAACGGTCCCTTCATGGTGGCGGTCGATCTCTCCCAGGTATCGACGAGCCGATTGGGCGCTCTGACAGAAGAACTCGCCCGGGATCCTGGAATCGCCGTCGTCGGTACACCGATCACCAATCCTGCCGGCGACACAGCGGTGGTGGTGTTCGAGCCCACGACCGGACCGAGTGACGAAGCGACAGTTGCGCTCCTGACGCATCTGCGACAGGACGTCTTACCGGAGGGCGCGATCGCTACCGGTGTGACCCCGATCTTCGCCGACATCACCGACCGAGTCGCCGAACGCATCTGGCTCGTCATCGCGTTCGTCGTCGCACTGTCGGTCGTGCTGCTGACGGTGGTGTTCCGATCGATCGTGGTGGCAATCAAAGCCGCGGCGATGAACCTGATGTCCGTCGCTGCAGCCTACGGCGTCATGGTCGCGGTGTTCCAATGGGGATGGGGCGCAGAACTACTCGGACTTCCCCATGCGGTTCCGGTGTCCAGCTGGGTACCGATCCTGATGTTCACCATACTGTTCGGACTGTCCATGGACTACGAGGTGTTCCTGCTCTCGCGGATTCGCGAGCTGTGGCTGCAGTCCGGCGACGCGCACGCCTCGGT
>NZ_LVCV01000436.1 GCF_001647195.1 Rhodococcus sp. EPR-157
GATCGTCCGGATGGTGTTGGTCCCGTCGACGATGACGCTTCTGGGACAGTGGAATTGGTGGAATCCGTTCAGTCGCTCAGCTGGTCGACCACATACGTCGCCAGTGACCCCAGCCGAGCCCGTTTCGGCATCGAAGTAGGAACACCGAGAGCATCCAGTGGTGCCGATGTGACCGGCCCGACGCAGATTGCGGCGACGGGACCGCGCAGCGCAGTGAGGAATTCGTCGAGCAGGCCGTTGTCCTTCGCCGTCGACAGCAGCGAGGCGACGGCGGGAGCGCTGGTGAATGTGACGGCGTCGACCTCGTGGTTCAAGATTTTGGCCAGCATGTCCACGAGTGGCCGTTGATCGACCGGCCGAATCCAGCGGTACACAGAGAGCGCTCGGACTTCGGCGCCGAGTCTGCGGAGAGACTCGGCGAGGTCGATGGTCGGCTCCCACTCGGTGATGGTGCCGTGCAACTGGACGGCCACGTCGACGCCGACGATGCCTTCGGCCTCGAGATGATCCGCCACTTCCTGGGACTCCTCGGTGGT
>NZ_LVCV01000437.1 GCF_001647195.1 Rhodococcus sp. EPR-157
CGTTCAAGAGTTCTGCGCGTAGATACCAGGTGTCCGCGGCGTCGAGCCACCCCCGGAATCCGATGCCGGTACTGATGACGACCAGTTCCGGTGGCTCGGCAATGATGCGGTCGGTCTGCGCACGGAGTTCGGAATCGTCGACAAGGGGAAGCACGTGGATGGCTGCGACGTGAACCGTGTCGGCCCCGCGCCGCTCGAGCAGGGCCGCGAATTCGTCCGCTCGCCGCTCGGCAGTGAGCGCAATCGTCTTACCTGTGAGCGGTCCCATGCCCGAAGCTTAGGCGGCTCCGCCGCCGGACCCTAGGCGGCTCCGCCGCAGCGGCACGAATAAGTGCACTGGCGTGTACTTATCCGTGCCACTGGGGCGGAGCCCCCAACGCTTGGCCGACCTAACTGCTGAACTTGTCCGGATCCGGGCCGGTACGGCCGTCCGGGGTGTCGAGCGCGTTGATCTGCTGGATCTCGTCGTTCGACAGTTCGAAACCGAACACGTCGAAGTTGCTCGCGATCCGCTCCGGCGTGACCGACTTGGGGATCACGACGTTGCCGAGCTGGATGTGCCAGCGCAGGATGACCTGCGCGGGAGTGACTCCGTGTGCTTCGGCGATCGGAGCGAACGCCGGGTCGTCCAGAACCGTGCCGGAGCCGAGGGGGCTCCACGCCTCGGTCGCAATGCCCTGCGAGGTGTGGAACGCACGCAGTTCTTCCTGGATGAGGCGCGGATGCAGTTCGATCTGGTTGACGGCCGGGGTCTCGCCGACAGCGTCGATCAGCTTCTCCAGCGTCGGAACCGTGAAGTTCGATACGCCGATGGATCCAACGCGGCCGTCCGCCTTCAGCTTCTGGAATGCCTTGAAGGTGTCGATGTACTTGTCGCGGTCCAGCTGCTGCCAGTGAATGAGGTAGAGGTCGAGGTACTCGAGGCCGAGGCGTTCCATGCTGGCGTCGAACGCCTTCAGAGTCGACTCGTAGCCCTGGTCGTCGTTCCACAGCTTGGTGGTGATGAACAGCTCGTCACGGGCGACGCCCGATTCCGCAATGGCCTTGCCGGTGCCCGCTTCGTTCTCGTAGACCTTCGCGGTATCGATGCTGCGGTAGCCGACCTTCAGCGCTTCCGCTACTGCGGCCTGCGCACCGTCGTCGGGAACCTGCCACACGCCGAAACCGAGCTGAGGGATCGCATGACCGTCGTTGAGCACGATGGTCGGGACAGTACTGGTCTCCGGTGAAAACGTCATATGAATGCCAACCGATGGCCGTCCGAGTCTGTTCCCGGCCGGTCTTGGATACTTCAGAGGTGACTGCGACGCTCCGAATCGACGACCTTGCTGCATTCCACGGCGATCGCACCCTGTTCTCCGGGCTCGACCTCACCGTCTCCGAGGGCGACGTCATCGGCCTGGTGGGCGCCAACGGCGCAGGTAAATCCACATTGTTGACCCTGCTCGCAGGCGTCGGAACTGCCGATGCAGAGGGCGCTATCCACCTGAGTCCGCCCGACGCCACCGTCGGCTATCTCGCCCAGGAACCCGACCGGATCGACGGGGAAACCGTCGAGGAGTTCGTCGGCCGACGAACCGGCGTCACAGCCTCCGAGCAGGCGATGAACGAGGCTGCCGAAGCGCTCGGCGCCGAAGACGGTGAGGATCGTTACACCCCTGCCCTGGAACGCTGGCTCGCGCTCGGCGGCGCCGATCTGAGCGAACGGACCGCGAAGGTGCTCACCGACCTCGGACTCGACGTCGACGGCGCCACACACATGACGGCGCTGTCCGGTGGTCAGGCCGCACGCGCAGGACTCGCCGCCATTCTCCTCGCCCGGTACGACATTCTGCTGCTCGACGAGCCCACCAACGATCTCGATCTCGCCGGTCTCGAGCAATTGGAGCGATTCGTCGTCGAGACGAGGGCCGCAATCGTCGTCGTCAGTCATGATCGTGAATTCCTCGCGCGAACCGTCACCGGCATCGTCGAGCTCGATCGCGCGCAGCACCGTATCGATGTGTACGACGGCAGTTACGAGTCGTACCTCGCCGAGCGCGAGATTGCCCGAACGCATGCGCGCGAGAAGTACGACGAGTTCGCCGATACCAAGTCATCCCTCGAATCCCGCGCCCAGATGCAGCGGAACTGGATGGAGTCCGGCGTGCGCAACGCACGTCGCAAAGCGACGGACAACGACAAGATCGGCCGCAAGACTCGCGCCGAGTCCACCGAGAAGCAAGCCGCCAAAGCCCGTCAGACACAACGCCGTATCGAACGTCTGGAGGTAGTCGAGGAGCCCCGCAAAGAGTGGGAGCTGCGCATGGAGATTGCTGCGGCACCGCGAAGCGGCACCGTCGTGTCGGTACTCAGCGGTGCAGTCGTCCGGCGTCAGGGTTTCACATTCGGTCCGGTGACGAACCAGATCGAATGGGGCGACAGGGTGTTGATCACGGGTGCGAACGGTTCAGGAAAGACCACCCTCCTCTCGGTGCTCTTGGGGAAACTCGCTCCCGACGAGGGGACCGCATCACTGGGGTCCGGAGTTGCCGTCGGTGAAATCGACCAGGCCCGTGAGCTTTTCACCGGCACGGAGACGGTCTCGGACGCCCTGAGCGCCGCTGTCCCCGAGTGGCCCGACGCCGATGTCCGCACGCTTCTCGCGAAGTTCGGCGTGCGAGGCGACGATGCGCTGCGGCCCGCTTCCTCGCTGTCTCCCGGTGAGCGGACCCGCGCAGCACTGGCACTACTGCAAGCCCGCGGGGTGAACCTGTTGGTTCTCGACGAGCCGACGAACCATCTCGATCTCCCTGCGATCGAACAGCTCGAACGCGCGATGGAGAACTTCGAGGGAACCCTGCTACTTGTCACCCACGACCGGCGCATGCTCGACACTGTCCGGGCCACCCGCCGTTGGATCATGCAGGACGGTCGCCTCACCGAGGAGTAGCGGGCGCTCCGCGCCAGTGGCATCGAAGCGCTCCGCGCCAGTGGCATCGAAGCGCTCCGCGCCAGTGGCATGGATAGGTGCACCACTACGCACTCTTTCGTGCCACTGGGGCGTAGCCACCGGTTGACAGATCGTTGGGTTTATACAACACTTTGTTCCATGAGCCCCGTGAAGCGTGGGAACACGCTCCCGATCTACAACCGGGTGGGAGTTCTGCGAGCCGAACGAAAGATGAGCCGAGCGCAACTGGCAGAGCTCATCGAAGTGAACCCACAGACGGTGGGCGCCCTCGAACGGGGCGATCACTACCCGAGCCTCGACCTGGCGATGAGAATCTGCGACGTCTTCGACCTACCCGTCGAGGCGGTGTTCTCCCGCACCGAACTCGGCCCACTGTCTGCCGAACTCTTCCGAAGGGCACCATGAGCCTCCCCGATTCCACCATTCTTACCCGCTACCAGACCTATCGCACCCGGCGATTCTTGGAGAACGACAACAAGACCCGCCACTGGCTCCCCA
This sequence comes from Rhodococcus sp. EPR-157, assembly GCF_001647195.1. Taxonomy (GTDB): domain Bacteria; phylum Actinomycetota; class Actinomycetes; order Mycobacteriales; family Mycobacteriaceae; genus Rhodococcoides. The sequence continues at coordinate 3,452 of NZ_LVCV01000437.1, forward strand.
AGTGGCGCACGCAGAAGCGCCGCCGCGCGCTGTCCGTCGCGGTGATCGCAACCCTCTTGATTCTTCTGGCCCTGTCCATTTCGTCGATGTTCTGGAAATCGGCACCGCTCCTGTGGTTGCCCATGACTATCGTCTTCATCGTTGTGTGGACGATGTTGCAGACGGTGTCGGGCAGGCACAGCGACGCGCCGGTGGGTGCACTCGATGAATGGGAAGTGCAGCAGCGCAACCAGGCTCGCTCGATCGGTTTGTCTATCACGCAGGGCCTGGTCTTGGTCGCGGTATTCATCCTGATCGTTCTCTCCAGTACTTTCGACAACGAGCGCCTCGCATATGCCGGAGGAACCTGGACCCTGATTGCACTGATGGCCGGAATCTGTTCTCCAGCAATTATTCTCGCTTGGATTACTCCTGACCCCGACCCTGAAGACATCCTGACCGAAAGGGCACCATGAGCACCCTCACGATCGATGACATCTCGAAGAAGTACGGCGACAAGGTCGCTCTCGCATCGGTGAAGTTCGACGTCCACCCAGGCGAGCTGTTCGGATTCGTCGGCAGCAACGGCGCAGGCAAAACCACCACTATGCGCATCGTCCTCGGTGTTCTGTCCGCGGACTCCGGCCAGGTCCTGCTCGGCGGCAAGCCCGTGGACCTCGACGTTCGACGCACCATCGGCTATATGCCGGAGGAACGCGGACTGTACCCCAAGATGAAGGTCGGACCACAGCTCGCCTATATCGCCGAACTGCACGGACTCTCATCGACGCAGGCAAAGTCCGCTGTCTCGACCTGGACCGAGCGCCTCGGTATCGCCGAGCGACTGAACGACACCGTCGACGCACTGAGCCTCGGCAACCAGCAACGGGTTCAATTGGCCGCAGCACTTGTGCATGATCCCGCTGTTCTCGTTCTCGACGAGCCGTTCTCGGGCCTGGATCCGGTCGCCGTGGACGTCATGAGCGAGGTACTACGAGAAAAGGCGTCCTCCGGCGTACCGGTCATCTTCTCCCGTCACCAGCTGGACCTCGTTCAGCGCCTGTGCGATCGTGTCGGCATCATCGCAGCAGGTTCGATGAAGGCAGTGGGAACTGTCGACGAGCTTCGCGGCAGCGGAGACTCACAACTCGAAGTACACGCACCGGCTGCGGCTGCCGGGTGGGCCGATGGCATTCCCGGCGTCCGCGAGATCAGTCACAGCACCGACCGAACGATACTGAGCATCGCACCGGGAGCCGACGACCAGGCCATCCTTCGAGCTGCCCTGGCTACCGGACCGGTACACGAATTCTCCCTCCACAAGCCGTCACTGAGCGATCTGTTCCGAGAGGCCGTCGCATGAGCCAGCAAATGTCGTCCAGCCGCGCGATCGGTTTGATCGCCAAGCGCGAGTTCACAGTTCAGGTGATGAAGAAGAGCTTCATCATCAGCAACGTCATCATCCTCGCCGTCATCGTCGGTGGAATCATCGCGTTCTCCATATTCTCGGGTGGCGACGGCGAGGAGCGAGACGTCGTCGGTGTCGTCGGCGACCAATCCATTGCCGCCGTCCTGAGCGCAACCGGGGACGCCGTCGGCAATCCCGTCGAGGTTCGCGCAATCGACGACGCGAACGCCGCGCGCTCGATCGTCGAATCAGGCGACGTTGCAGTCGCTCTCGTTCCCACAGGCTCGGGCGCGTACACCGCCGTCACCGAATCCGAACTCACCGGTGCACTGCGAGCCGTCGTCGAAGGTAGCGTCCAGGCTCAGGCAACCGACGCTGCCCTCACCCAGCAGGGCGTCGATCAAGCAACCCTCGCAGCGCAGACGGCGAACGCGGTCGTGACCGTCGACGCGATCGACCCGCCGGATCCCGAGGCGGGGCAACGCGTTGCACTGTCGTTGGCGGCAGTGTCCATCCTGTACGCACAGATCATCGGCTTCGGAATGTACGTGGCGATGGGCGTCGTCGAGGAGAAGTCCTCACGCGTCGTGGAACTGCTGCTCTCCACGGTGCGACCCCTGCAGTTGTTGTGGGGCAAAATTCTCGGCATCGGCGCAGTCGGCATTCTGCAACTCGCGGCGTACGGCGCAGCGGGTGTAGGCACCGGTCTTGCCACCGGCATGTTGACCGTCACCGGGACGGCGATCAGCGTGTTCGCCGGCACACTCGGCTGGTTCGTGCTGGGCTTCGCGTTCTTCGCGGTCCTCTACGCCGCCGGTGGATCGATGGTCTCGCGCCAAGAGGACGTCAACTCCACCACGATGCCGCTGCTCCTGCTCATCGTGGCCATGTTCGTCGCCGCGATCAACTCGGTGGGCGACGCCGAAAGCACCCTCAGCAACGTACTGAGCTGGATCCCTCCGTTCTCCGCCATCATGATGCCGCTGCGGATAGCGGCCGGAGTCGCACCGCTCTATCAGATCGTGGGCACCGCGCTCATCATGGCAGCAACCACCGCAGCGCTCGCCGTCGTCGCAGCGAAAATCTACCAGCGGTCGATCCTGCGTATCGGCAAGACCGTCACGTGGAAAGAGGCGTTCGCTCGCTAAGCTACCTCCCATGACCACGCGAACGTCCGCCGCCGAGATACTCGATGCAGTTCTCGACGGCGGATCGTTCGCGTCGTGGGATCGCACCCCACTCGACGTGTCCCCGGGCCCTGAGTACGCCGCGGACCTGGCACGTGCACGGGAGAAGAGTGGCGTCGACGAATCGGTGCTGACCGGACAAGGCCTGGTCGACGGCAGACCAGTCGCGATCATCGCCTGCGAGTTCGCTTTTCTGGCGGGTTCGATCGGCGTCGCGGCCGCCGAACGCATCGTCACCGCCATCGAGAGAGCCACTGCCGAGGAACTTCCGCTCATCGCATCGCCCACGTCGGGCGGCACCAGGATGCAGGAAGGCACGCTCGCATTCGTCCAGATGGTCAAGATCGCCGGCGCCGTGACCCTCCACAAGCAGGCTGGTTTGCCGTATCTGGTCTACCTCCGCAATCCGACGACCGGTGGGGTGTTCGCGTCGTGGGGATCGCTCGCCCACGTCACGTTCGCCGAACCGGGCGCGCTGATCGGGTTCCTCGGCCCCCGCGTCTACCAGGCGCTGTACGACAAACCGTTTCCCGACGGTGTGCAGACGGCAGAAAATCTCTACCACCACGGCGTCATCGACGGCGTGGTCCCGGTCGGAAGCCTTCGTCACCTCATGGTGCGCGCACTACGGGTGGTCAGCGGCGATACCGAGACTCCGAGAAATCTCGAGCCTGCACCCGCCGTCACCGACATTCCGGACCACTCTGCGTGGCATTCCGTGGAAGCCTCCCGACGCGCCGACCGGCCCGGCGTTCGTCAACTCCTCGAACATGCTGCCACCGAACAAGTTCCACTGAGTGGCACCGGCCAGGGCGAATCGGACACCACTATCCTGCTGTCACTGTGCAGATTTCGCGGGATCTCGTGCGTGGTGTTCGGCAACGACCGCAGCAGCCACAGCGTCACCGCGACGATGGGCCCGGGTGCTCTTCGCGAGGCACGCCGCGGAATGAAGCTGGCCGAGGAGCTCGGCATTCCACTGGTGCTTGTCATCGACACGTTCGGCGCTGCGCTGAGCAAGGAAGCCGAGGAAGGCGGCCTCGCACCCGAGATCGCCCGCTGCATCAGCGATCTCGTCACCGTCGACACTCCCACTGTCTCGGTCCTTCTCGGCCAGGGAACAGGCGGTGGCGCGCTCGCACTGCTACCGGCAGACCGAACTCTGTGTGCCCAGAATGCCTGGCTTGCCCCGCTGCCACCCGAGGGAGCGAGCGCCATCGTCCACCGCGATACCGCCCACGCCCCTCAGATGGCCGAAGCTCAGGGCATTCGATCGATAGACCTGTTGCGCGATGGGATCGTCGACGCGATCGTTCCCGAGTATCCCGATGCGGCCGAGGAACCAGTCGAGTTCTCGAAGCGGGTGGCAGGAGCGATCGCCCGCGAACTCGCTGGCGCCCAAGGTAATCCGAGAGGCGATCGCATCGCGAGGCGGATGGGCCGCTACCGGCATCTAGGTCTTCGGGATCACGGCTAGAACGTCGCCGGCACACACGTCGGACGGCAATTCGATCTTCGTGTCACCGAGTGCGAAGAATTCCCGCGCCGCGACGGAGTGCCTACTGGCGATCTCGGCGTCCGCCGGGTATGCGCATTCACCGTCGATACGTACGACACCCGCGATCACCGATCGCACCCGAGTGACGAGGACACCGTCGAGCAGGCTCGGGGTGCCGTAGCAGTCGGCATGGTCCTCCACGGCCACGCCGTCGAGCATGATGCGGCCCAGGTGATACCCGGTCGACGACGGCCATACGGCAGGATCGAATCGAGGTCGGCACGCGGCCTTCAGTGAAGGCAATAGTTCGAAGATGGTCATATCGAGAAGTGTCGTCAAGGACGAACCGGCGCCGCCACACTCTTGACGACATCCTTACGCCGATAAGCAGGACAGGAACGCCGCGGTGACACAGCCGCAATACGAACGCAACTCTTCGCTCCTACTGTCCGTGGAATGATCGGCACCAGCACTGGCCTGAACATCTCCGGCCTCGGTAAGACCTTCAGCCTCGGCCGAAAATCGGTCGAGGCACTCACCGACGTCACCTTGGAGACGCCCGAGGGATCGTTTCTCTCCCTACTCGGCCCGTCGGGCTGCGGGAAGTCGACGGTTTTGCGCATCCTGGCCGGGCTCGACACCCCGACCACCGGGACCGCACTCGTCAACGGCCAGTCCCCCGCCGAACTACGTACCCGCCACGAACTGGGCATCGCATTCCAGGACTCGGCGCTACTTCCGTGGCGCAGCGTCGTCTCGAACATCACGCTGCCGTTGCAGGTCGCCGGGCTCCCGTCGGATCCCGAGCTCATCGCCGACCTCGTCAAGCTCGTCGGACTCGAAGGATTCGAGAAGGCCAAACCCGCGCAGCTGTCGGGCGGTATGCGTCAGCGTGTATCGATCGCGCGGTCGCTCGTGGTCAAGCCGAGCGTTCTTCTCCTCGACGAACCCTTCGGCGCACTCGACGACATGACCCGCCAGCGGCTCAACCTCGAGCTCCTGCGCATCTGGACCGAAAAACCGGCGACGACGCTGATGGTCACCCACGGTATCGCCGAGGCGGTGTTCCTGTCCGACGTCGTGGCCGTCATGACCCCCCGTCCGGGCCGTGTCCTCGAGGTCGTGTCCATCGACCTGCCGCGTCCGAGAACCCCGGAGATGATGCGCACCCCGGAGTTCCACAAGCTGCACGACTATCTGTCCGGCCTGCTGTTCGGCAGGGCAGGCGTCGCATGACGCTCGCAGATATCGAAAAGGTCACCCAAGCTCAGACCGAAACATCCACTCGCCGAAACTCTCTCGGCCGGCCGAAGTGGCTCGGGGGCGCGATCGGCATCATCGGACTCGTGCTCGCATGGTGGCTGCTCGCCGCGCTCGGCGTCGCCGGCGGCACGATCCCGAGCCCGTGGACCGTGCTGGCGACGATGTTCGACGACGGATGGGCGCTGTACGGCCCGAACTTCTCGATCACCGCCGCCGGTGCCCTGCAGGGTTTCGTCTGGGGGAATCTGCTGGCGATCGCGCTTGCGGTACTGGTCGTTCTGGTTCCGCCCGTAGAATCGCTGGCGACTCAGCTCGCAATCCTCAGCTACTGCACACCCCTGCTTGCATTGGGCCCGATCATTCTCGTCGTATTCGGCGGACGCACACCCACGATCTTCCTGGCCGCGATGTACTGCTTCTTCACGACGATGGTCGGCACCCTCACCGGCCTCCGCTCGGCGGACGTGGCGAGCCTCGATCTCGTGGCCGCATACGGCGGCGGGCGGTGGCAGAAGTTCCGGCGTGTGCAGTCGATCGCAGCGTTGCCGTCAATGTTCGCCGCGCTGAAAATCGCTGCACCGTCCGCCGTCCTCGGCGCGATTCTGGGTGAGTATCTCGGCGGCGTCGACAGCGGAATCGGCGTCGCGCTCACCGCGGCACAGACGTCGTACAACGTTCCCCGAACGTGGGGCATGGCTTTGGCCGCAGCACTTCTCGCCGGGCTCGGATACGCCATCGTCGCGATCATCGCCCGGTTCGTCACCCCATGGACCTCCGGGAAGACAGCATGACGCTCGCTCGCGGAATGTTCCGCTTCCTTGCCCCGATCGGCATCGCCTTCGCTCTCCTGTTGGTCATCTGGGTCGTCTTCCTCGAAGCGTTCCCTCAGGTGGGGCCGCGCGTCGGCCAAACTCCGGCTGCGGTGTGGACGTACCTGTTCGGCGGCGAGAAGTCCGCCGCGAATCGCGAAACCATCTTCTCGAACCTCGAAATAACCTTGCGCGACGCCGGAGTCGGCTTCCTCGTCGGCATGGGCGCCGCGTTGATCGTCGCGTCGATCTTCGTGGTCTCGAGAGCCGTCGAGCAGACGTTCATGCCGGTTGCGATGCTACTTCGGTCCGTGCCCTTGGTGGCGCTGACTCCGATCATCGTGCTGATCTTCGGGCGTGGGATCGTCGGCGTGACGGTCATGGTCGCCATCGTCGTGTTCTTCCCTGCCCTCGTCATGATCATGGTCGGGCTCCGTGAAGCGCCCACGGGTGCACAGGATTTGATTGCGGCGTACGGCGGAAACCGGTGGATGGCACTGCGCATGGTCGCAGTTCCGTCGGCCTTGCCTTCGGTGTTCGCCGCAGCACGCATCTCCGTTCCCGGTGCGCTGATCGGTGCCCTCATCGGCGAATGGCTGGGCAGCGGGCAGGGTCTCGGCTCGTCGATGATCAAGGCAATCCCCAGATACCAGTACAACGAACTCTGGGCGTCGATCGTCGTCATCACCGTCGTGTCGATCGTGCTCTACGCGATCGTCGGCGTGCTGGAGAACTTTGCGCTGCAACGGATGAAATGAGTTGTTTACAGTAGGGCGCTTACGAGCAATTCGATCGAAACGGGAAACACCTACAGTTCCGATTCATGAACCTCTCCTCACAGTTCGACCGACGGTCGCTGCTTCGCTACGGCGGCTTGGCTTCCCTGGCCGTCGGCGGCGCAACCGTCCTCGCAGCATGCAGCAGCGATTCGTCGTCGAGCGGTGGATCGACGGACGATGGCTCGCAGTACGGAACCGTCGCTATGCAGCTGTCGTGGATCAAGAACATCGAGTTCGCCGGTGAGTACTTCGCGACCGAGAAGGGGTACTACGCCGACGCCGGTTTCGGGAGCGTCGACCTCATCGCTGGTGGCGCGGCCGGCACCGGCGTCGAAGCAGGCTTGGACACCGGAAAGGTGTGGATCGGAACGTCTGCCCCGCAGCTGACCGCTCCTGCAGTACTCGGCGGGCTGGAGGCCAAGATCGTTGCAGCCACGTTCCAGAAGAACCCGTTCTGCATCGTCTCTTCCGCTGCGTCACCGATCAATTCGCCGCAGGACATGGTCGGCAAGCGCATCGGGGTACAGGATTCGAACCAGCTGGTGTTCGCGGCATTGTTGGCGGCCAACGGGCTCGAGGAGAGCCAGATGACGATCGTGCCGGCTCAGTTCGACCCGAGCCCGCTGGCCAACGGCGAGGTCGACGGCTGGGTCAGCTACGTGACGAACGAGCCGATCACACTCGCTGCCAAGGGTTTCGAGAACGCGAATTTCCTGTTCGCGGACTACAACCTCCCTCTCGTCGCGGAGACGCTGACCGTCCTGCAGTCGACCATCGACAACGAACGCGACAAGCTCAAGGCGTTCCTCAAGGCCGAGATTCAGGGCTGGCGCGACGCCGTTGCCGATCCACGCGAGTCTGCACGTCTGGCGGTCGAGGTGTTCGGCAAGGACCAGAACCTCGAACTCGAGGAGCAGGTCCTCGAAGCGACGGCGCAGAACGACCTGGTTGTGTCCGCCGACACCGAGGCGAACGGCTTGTTCACGATGACGCAGGCGCTCATCGACGAGAACATCGCCGCACTCGCGACAGCGGGTATCGAGATCACCGCGGACGAGCTGTTCGACATGTCCGTGCTCGCGGAGGTCTACGAGGAGAATCCGGACCTGAAGTAGTGCGGTGTTGCACACTATCGTCACCAATCAGTGATTTCCCGTCGATTCGCGACGATAGTGTGCAATCAGATCCGGGGTAGCGTCCGCGACGGCGAATCGATCGACTTCCGACGCCGACGCACGACGGTGATGATCTCCTCGACCACCCGATCGAGGTCGGCATGGACCGTTGCCGCCGAGTACCGCAGCACCAACCATCCTTCGAGGACGAGCTTGTTCTGGCGTCGGCGATCGCTATCGAACGTCGCCGGATCGCTGTGGAACATACGGCCGTCGATCTCCACGATGACGCGCGCACGAAAGTCGACCAGGTCGCCATAGAACTGGCCGACTCTCGCGTTGAGTTGCAGGTAGAAGTTGCGGGCAGTCAGCGCCCTGGCCACGATCCGCTCGGGTTCGGACCGAGTCCCCGGGCAGCAGCGTCGCAGTTGTTCCCGGAGTGCCTTCATCCCGTTCATCCCGCTCGCCACCTCAGAGACGGCAGCAACCCTGCGCCAGGGGATCTGGTTGTCGATGGACGCGTCGAAGAACCGCTCCAACTCCGGTTTCGGCAAGGTCGCAGCGACGTCGACGAAAGCCTGCTCGATGGTCACGACACGAAGTCCGCGGTAGGTCGCGATCATCGGAAGTGTGCGTCGGTACAGCCGAATCCACTGCGGACAACGAGCCGACCCCGACGGATCGATAGTTGCGTCCACCCGATCCGGCTCGTGCTCCACGAGCCCCCATAGCCACGCCGCCGTCAGGTGACTGATCACCGCATCCGACTTCCAGAGCGTGACAGCCGTGCACAGGTCTACGAAGTCGGGTTTGTCGGTCGCATAGACCTGAGGAAGCAGCCTGGTCAGCGTCCCGGACTTCACCCGACGAGCGATCGCACCGCGGCTCATTCCCGACTCCACCAGCTGCGCGGCTGTTCGTACCCCCATGCGAACACCGTTGCCGATGGAGACCTCGGGCGGTAGGGGGCAATGCGGAAATGTGGATAACTCGAGTTATCCACAGGCTGAAGCGGACCTGGTTGCACACTATCGTCGCGGATCGGCGATTTCCCGTCGATTCACGACGATAGTGTGCAGTCGGATCCGGCCGAAACGGCCCGCCCGCGCACTAGGCTGCACACATGAGCGGCGAGTATCGAAATGCATTCGACAGCAGCATCTCCGATCGGGAAGGTTTCTGGCTGGAGGCCGCCGGTGGTATCGACTGGACGACGCCCCCGACCTCGGCGTTCACCAACGGACGCTGGTTCGAAGATGGCGAGCTCAACACGTGCGTCAATGCGCTCGACCGGCACGTCGATGCCGGACACGGCGACCGGACCGCGCTGATCTACGACTCCGCGATGCTCGGCACCGTGCGCTCGTTCACGTACTCCGAACTTCTCGACGAGGTAGCGCTGTTCGCCGGTGTGCTCGTGAAGAACGGTGTCACCGTCGGCGATCGCGTCGTCCTGTACCTGCCGATGATTCCCGAGGCCGTCGTCGCGATGCTGGCGTGTGCGCGGATCGGTGCCGTGCATTCGGTGGTGTTCGGCGGGTTCGCGGCCAAGGAACTCGCTGCGCGGATCGACGACGCCGAGCCTGCACTGCTGATCACCGCCAGCGGCGGCTTCGAACCGGGCAAGGTGATCGAGTATCTGCCGATCGTCGAGAAGGCCCTGGCCCTCACCACGGCACCGAAACCGACAGTGATCGTCAAAGCACGCGAGGGCATCGGGAACACACACAGCTGGCTCGACTGGGACGAGCAACTCGTCGACACCGTTGCCGCCGAGCCAGTTTCGGTGCGGGCAACGGACCCGCTCTACATTCTCTACACCTCGGGCACCACCGGCAAACCCAAGGGAGTGGTACGCGACAACGGCGGCCATGCCGTCGCACTGATGTGGTCGATGCGCAACATCTACGACGTCGGCGAAGGCCAAGTGATGTGGACGGCGTCGGACGTCGGCTGGGTCGTCGGGCACTCCTACATCGTCTACGGCCCATTGCTCGCGGGTGCGACGTCCGTTCTCTACGAGGGCAAACCCGTCGGCACTCCCGACGCCGGGGCATTCTGGCGGGTGATCCAGGACCACGGTGTCCGTGCGCTGTTCACTGCGCCGACCGCGCTTCGAGCAATCCGCAAGGTCGACCCACGCGCGAGCGAACTCGAGAAGTACGACATCTCCTCTCTCGCCACCGTCTTCGTGGCAGGTGAGCGACTCGACCCGGACACCTACGAGTGGGTCAGCCGCACCCTGGACCGCCCGGTCGTCGACCACTGGTGGCAGACCGAAACCGGCTGGGCCATCTGCGCCAATCTCCGTGGTTTGGAACCACTTCCGATCAAGTCGGGATCGCCGACGGTGGCAGTGCCGGGCTTCCAAGTCGGGATTCTCGACGCGAGGGGCGCCGAAGTCGATGCCGGGACCGAGGGCAACATCGTCGTGAAGCTCCCACTTCCGCCCGGCACACTCGTCGGGCTGTGGAACGACGAGGACCGCTTCAGGCGCTCGTATCTCGAGACGTTCCCCGGCTACTACCTGACCGGCGACTCCGGTTACATCGATGCCGACGGATACGTCTATGTCCTCGGCCGCAGCGACGATGTCATCAACGTTGCCGGCCACCGACTTTCGACGGGATCGATGGAGGCCGTCGTGGCGAGCCATCCGGCCGTCGCCGAATGCGCCGTGATCGGAATCCACGACGAACTCAAGGGGCAGCGTCCGAGCGGTTACGTAGTTCTCAAGGCCGGGGAGAGCATCGAGGAAGAGCAACTGCGCACCGAGCTCGTCGCGATGGTGCGCGATCAGATCGGGGCGCTCGCGACGTTCAGGGACGTCACGATCGTCGGGGCGCTACCGAAGACGCGGTCCGGCAAGATTCTACGGAAGACGATGCGGCAGATCGTCGCCGGCGAGGAGTACGGAGTGCCGTCGACGATCGAGGATCCTGCGGTGCTCGACGCGTTGGAGAAGCTGCTGGGCAGGTGACCCTGCGGGCCCAGTGGCACGGTTGAGTACACCTGGGTGCACTTAACCGTGCCACTGGGCCAGCGGCCCACACGGCAGAAACCCGAGCAACAATGTCCGAAATCCGCGCGACCAAGACCTGGGCGTGGCCGTAGCGTGAGCGACATGACTGCGCTCGACACCACGAAGAAGACCGACTGGCTCGCACTCGGAGCTGTAACCATCACAGTGCTGGCCTGGGCGTCGGCGTTCGTCGCGATCCGGGGCGTCGGAACGTCGTTCGGCGCCGGACCCCTTGCGCTCGGCCGATTGCTCATCGGGACAATCGCACTCGGTGCCATCCTCATGCTGAGGCGCACGTGGGTCAGGCCAGGACGAACGCAGTGGATACAGATCATCAGCGTCGGCGTGTTCTGGTTCGCGATCTACAACGTGTCGCTGAACGCCGCAGAGCAGCGGGTCGACGCAGGTACGACCTCGATGCTCATTCAGATCGGGCCGATCCTCGTCGCCCTGTTCGCGGGCCTTCTGCTGGGCGAGGGATTCCCGCGGTGGCTCGTGATCGGAGCCGCGATCGCATTCTCGGGTGCGGTCCTGGTCGGCGTCGTCACGGCGGTCACGACCACGGACACCACCAAGACCGACGCGGACTTCCTCGGCATCGCACTGTGTCTCCTTTCTGCCGCCACGTACGCGATCGGCGTACTCAGCCAAAAGCCGGTTCTCAGAGGCGTTCCCGGATTGCAGGTCACGTGGATGGCGTGCGCGATCGGCGCTCTGTGTACATTGCCGTTCGCGCCCGCACTGATCGAGGACCTCGGCACGGCCTCGGCAGGGGCGACCGGCGGATTGATCTACCTCGGCCTCGTTCCGACCGCCCTCGCGTTCAGCACCTGGGCCTACGCGCTGACGCGGATGGACGCTGGGCGGCTCGGCATCACGACGTATGGCGTTCCGCCGCTGACGATCCTGATGGCCTGGCTCCTACTCGGGGAAGTCCCGCACTTTCTCGCCGTCGTCGGCGGCATGATCTGCCTCGTCGGTGTCGGCTTGTCGCGTCGGCGTTAGAGGGACTTGAACCGCGCGATGGCAACTTCGCGTTCGTGTTTGTGGTCGACGATCGGTTCGGGGTAGTCCTTGGGTCGTCCGAACTTGAGTGTGTGCACGGCCTTGCCCTCTTCACCGCGCAGCTCCGGCACCCACCGTCGCACGTAATCGCCTGTCGGATCGAACTTCTCGCCCTGCGTGATCGGGTTGAACACCCGGAAGTACGGCGACGCGTCGGTGCCCGTTCCTGCCGTCCACTGCCACCCGTGCTGGTTGTTCGCGAGGTCGCCGTCGATGAGGCGATCCATGAAATACCGAGCCCCCCACCACCACGGCACGTGGAGATCCTTGACGAGGAACGACGCCACGATCATGCGGACCCGATTGTGCATCCAGTTCTCGGATTTCAGTTGGCGCATACCGGCATCGACGATGGGAAACCCCGTTCGCCCGTCTTTCCACGCATCGAACATCTCCTGGGCGTGCTTGCCGGTGTCGAGTTCGATCGCGTCGAACTTCTTGTCGTAGTTCTCGCGGGCGCTGTCCGGTCGCTGAAAGAGTATGTCCGCATAGAAGTCTCGCCATGCGATCTGCCGCCGATACGACGCGGATCCTTCGGTGCGCAGCTTGCCGAGGTCTGCCAGCATGGTACGAGGGTGAATGGTTCCGTACTTCAGATGCACCGACATTCGCGACGTCGAATCCAGGTCCGGTCGGTTGCGCTCGTCGTCGTAGGACGACACCCGCTCGAGAAACTCAGCCCATGCGTCCGACGCCGCCTTCTCCCCTGCGGGCGCGTCCGACGCATCCTTCTCGGTAGGGATCTTCACGCGCGCAGGCAGGCCGTTCACCTCGCTCGGGTCGAGCCAGTCCACGGTCTCGGACGACGTGTCTGCCGGCCCCCGCCACCCATGCTCCATCCACTGCCGGAAGTACGGGGTGAACACCCGGTACGGCTCACCGTCGCTCTTGGTCACCCTCCCCGGCGCAATAGCGTACGGCGA
>NZ_LVCV01000438.1 GCF_001647195.1 Rhodococcus sp. EPR-157
CGTCGGCATCGATGGCCTTGCACACCTTCGGCACCACCGACTCGGGATCACCCTTGACCACCAGCAGCCGACCGTTCAACTGTTGGTCCAGCGCCTCCAGGCTGCGAAACAGAAAATCTCGACGCGGGCCGCCCGACGCCTTCAGAAGTACCTCATCGAGGACGAACAATCCCAGTACCGGCCCACCCGAGTCGGCTGCGGTGGTCAGCGGCGGGAGATCGTTCGTTCGAAGGTCGCGTCGAAACCACACCACAGTCATGAAACAAGTCATACCCGCACATTCTCGGCACAATCCACCCGCGTCGAGTTCTCACAGTTCTCCCATACTTGCCTCACCGGGCGCCCAATATTGTCTTCTACCTTGGGAAACATGAGAAACACAGCAACCCCGATTTTCCCGGGAGCTGCGTCGTTGGTGAACAGCACCTGCAGCTTCGAATCGTTCTACGCCAAGCTCTACGCAAACGCTCCGGCGGTCGCGTGGACTCTCGACGCCGATCGCGAACGCCGCGAGGCGCTCGAAGAGTTCTTCGCCAAATCGCCCGAGGAACGCCAGATGACGGTGGACAGCTGGGCGGCTTGAGAACATAGAGGCGTGCCTGAATCTGCCACGGTCCTCGTCGTCGACGACGATGCGGACGTGCTCGCCTCGCTGCAACGCGGACTTCGCCTGTCCGGATTCACCGTCATCACCGCGGTGGACGGCGGACAGGCACTCACCGTCGTCGCGCAGCGCACACCTGACGTCGTCGTCCTCGACATCAACATGCCGGTGCTCGACGGCGCCAGCGTCGTGAAAGCCCTGCGTGCAATGGGAAACGACGTCCCGATCTGCGTGCTCAGCGCGCGAAGCTCGGTCGACGATCGAATCTCCGGTCTCGAGTCGGGTGCCGACGACTACCTGACCAAACCATTCGTGCTGGCCGAGCTGGTGGCGCGCATCCGCGCGATGCTGCGCCGGAGGTCGACGGCTCCTGCGGTGCCCGACACCGGATCGGCCGTCACGATCGGCGCCCTCCGCGTGGACATCCCCGGATACCGCGCCCACGTGAACGACCGCGAGCTCGATCTCACCAAACGCGAATTCGAACTGCTCGCCGTCCTGGCCCGCAACTCGGGAGTCGTCCTCACCCGTGAACGTCTCCTCGAGCTGGTGTGGGGCTACGACTTCGTCGCCGACACCAACGTCGTCGACGTGTTCGTCGGCTATCTACGACGGAAGATCGAGGTCGACGGCCAGCCGCGCATCCTGCACACCGTCCGCGGCGTCGGCTTCGTCCTGAGGGCATCATCTTGAGGTTCTCACTCCGTGCACGCGTCGCCGCCGCGACAGCGCTGGGCGCAACCATCGTCGTCGCCACCGTCGGTATCGTCGCCTCCGTCGCGATTTCGCGGAACAACGTCAGCAACCTGGACGAACGCCTCACGACGGCATCCCAGGTCCTCAGTCCCAACTCGGCGAGCCTCGAGCTCTTCCTCGATCAACTCGGCAGTTCCGGCGCCTTCGCGGTGACGATTCGGACCGGTGACCTGGTGATCGCATCGACGCCGACGCAGTTGCCCGAGCTCGACGAGGGTTCCGCGACCGTCGACGTCGACGGCAATCGATTCCGGGTGTACACCTCCGAGGCCGTATCCGCGACGGACATCGTCATCTCCATCGGCGTCCCGGCGATCGAGGCCCAACGGGTCACCGACGATCAGCAACGCTGGGTGATCGTCGGCGGACTGGCGGCAGTTGCGGCATCGACGGGACTGGGGTGGCTCTTCGGGGGTCGGGCCGTGAAACCTCTGGTGACGTTGACGCAACAGGTCAGCGCCCAGCCTCCTCGCGCTCCCGCGACGAGAACCGGCGTCAAGGAAGCAGACGAACTGGCCGTCGCCATCGCCGACATGCTCGACCGCCTGGGCGACGCGCAAGCCCGTACCAACGAGGCGCTCGGGACCGCTCGCGATTTCGCCGCGGTGTCGGCACACGAGCTGCGCACTCCGCTGACGGCGATGCGCACCGACATAGAGGTCCTCCGGACACTCGATCTCGAGCCCCCGCAACGATTCGAGATTCTCGAGGACCTGCAACGCACCCAGGGCAGGGTGGAAGCGACCCTGTCCGCGCTGGAACGGCTCGCGTCCGGAGAACTGTCGAGCGAGAACGACCGCGTGCCGGTCGATGTAGTGGAAATCTGCGACGTCGCAGCGCAGGACGCCATGCGCCAGAATCCTGATCTCGACGTGCGCGTCGACTCGGAGCCGTCTCTGGTGATGCAGGCGCTCCCTGCAGGCCTTCGGCTGGCGCTGGACAACGCGATCATCAACGCCGTCCGGCACGGCAATGCCCGTCGAGTCTCGATTGCCGTCGCCCGAGATGATGCGCTGGTACGGATCACCGTCGACGACGACGGAACGGGGATTCCCCCGGCCGAACGGGAGTCGGTGTTCGAGCGGTTCTACCGCGGGGCGTCGGCGACGAAGGGTGGGTCCGGTCTCGGGCTCGCGCTCGTCGAGCAGCAGGCCGAGTTGCACGGTGGCCGCGCCTTCTTCACCGACAGCCCGCTGGGTGGGGCGCGCCTTGTGATCGAGCTCGCTGCCCCTGCGAACGAGTAATCACGGCCGCGGACCGTGACTACACACAGGGGTTATTTACACCGAAGAAACCCACAGAACCGGCCGATGTTGCAAAGATCGTACGATGTCGCTGACCCAGTTCCACGTACCGACGATCGATATCTCGCCCTACGTCGGGCACGGCACCGAAGAGAGCAGGCGGGCAGTCGCGTCCGACCTGGATTACGCGTGCAGCGCAGTCGGATTCATGTCGATCACGGGGCATGGGATCCCCGACTCCGTGCTCGCCGGCCTCCGAGGCGCACTCGACGGCTTCTTTGCACTCGACGCCGCAGACAAGGCGTCGTACATCATGCCGCCGGATGTCAATCGTGGTTACACGGCACCGAGAAGTGAGTCGCTCAGCCTGAGCCTGGGGGTGGAGTCGGCGACGCGAATGAACGACTTCTTCGAGGCATTCAACGTCGGTACCGGCGACGGGGTCGCCAACGTATGGCCGACCGTCGACGGTTTCGAGGACGCCGTCACGACCTATTTCGCGCATGCCGCGCGGGTGGCACGCACACTCACCCGGATCTTCGCCGACGCCCTCGGCCTTGCGCCCGACTTCTTCGAATCGATCACGAGCAACTCGCTCGACACCCTCCGAATGAACAACTACGCACTTCCAGCCGGGGAAATCGACCTCGACGGCGAGTTGGACGGAATGGGCGAGCACACCGACTACGGCCTCGTCACCGTGCTGTGGGCCGACCAGGTGGCTGGGCTACAGGTGGTCGGCAGTGACCTGCGATGGCACGACGTGTCGCCCGCGGACGATGCACTGCTGATCAATCTCGGGGATCTGACGGCCAGGCTCACCAACGACCGGTGGTTGTCCACACTGCATCGGGTGCGGCCACCGATCGTGGACGGAAACATCGTTCGACGTCGTTCGGTGGCGTTCTTCCACGACGGGAATCTGGACGCGACGATCGCGCCCCTGACCTCGTGCATCGAACCGGGCGAGGCACTTCACTACGAACCCGTCACCGTTGCCGAGCACATCGCTGCAAAACTCGCGGGTTCACGAGGCGGAAAAAGCAATACGACGGCAACGCGGGAGGCAGCCCGCGCACGGGCCGCCATCCCAGCTCTGCGCTAGCTGACGTCGAGCAGGTCGATCACGAACACGAGCGTCTTGCCGGACAGCCGGTGGCCCTGGCCTGCAGGTCCGTATGCAAGCTCCGGCGGAATGGTGAGCTGACGACGTCCGCCGACCTTCATGCCTGGGATCCCGTCCTGCCAGCCCTGAATCAGGCCCCGCAGCGGGAACTTGATCGACTCGCCGCGGTTCCACGAGGAGTCGAATTCTTCGCCCGACTCGAACTCGACGCCGACGTAATGAACCTCGACATTGCCCCCGGGAACAGCTTCGGTGCCGTCTCCCTCGACCAGATCCACAATGACCAGATCGACGGGCGGCGGGCCTGCCTGGAACTCGATAATTGGCTTAGTCACGCAGTCCAGCCTACGTCGGAGGCGTCAGCCGATAGGCGCAGGCATCAGAATTGTCCGGTATTCGCAGGTCAAAACGTTGCCGGTGGCCGGATCGCCCATCTCGACCTTCCATGAATCGGCGAACTGGTCGACACCGGGGTGCATGGAGATCGTGCCCGAAATCAGGATGGTTCCCCGCTCGAACAATCCGCGTTCGCGGAGGACGTCGAGCCAGTATTTCGGCGAGAGCAGATCCGCGAGCGAACCCGTCTGAATCGGCGTCTCACCGACCCAGGCTTTCAGAGTGATCTCGTCGATGCGATCGGCAACGTCGGACAGCCGCCACGCGTTCGTTCCCAGCACGTCGGGGGATGCATTCTTGCTCCAGGCGACGCTGTGAACCTCCAGCTCGCGGTCGGTGTGGTCGCATGCGACGGTGAGCAGGACGTCGTTCTCGGTGTCACCGAGAATGACCAGCGCCCATTCGGCCTCTCCGGACGTGCGCCCGTGCTGGACGTGAACCTCGTCGGTCTGCTGCGCAAGGTACGGCGAAATCGGGTACATCGCCGGGGTGACCGTCGGAGCTGGAACACCCAGTTCTGCCAGTTCGGCGATGTGGTGGGCCACTTCGTCCTGGTTGCGGCCCGCGTAGCCGGCGTTGAGCAGTGTGCGAGGCTCGACCGTTTCGGTCGAACCGTCAGGGAGCGTGAACGTCAGCATCAAGGAGGCCCTCTCGTTAATTGATTGTTTCCAATACGCCGAAACACTTGCGCATACGTCTTGTATACAGCAAGTATGGACAACGTACAACGGATCGAGTGACCCAAGGCACAGACGAAGGAGTTGCACATGACTGCGCAGACAGTCGACAAGAAAGGCCTGGCGAAGGCATTCGCCGCGAGCCTCACCGGCACAGCACTGGAGTGGTACGACTTTGCCGTCTACTCAGCTGCCGCTGCGCTCATCTTCCCGATCGTCTTCTTCCCCGACAGCGATCCGCTGACAGGGACCTTGCTGGCGTTCTCTACCTACGCAGTCGGGTACATCGCCCGTCCGGTCGGCGGATTCGTCTTCGGACGGCTCGGCGATGTGATCGGACGTAAGCAGCTACTCGTCATCACCTTGCTGTTGATCGGCGTCACCACCTTCGCCATCGGACTGATCCCCGGATACGACACGATCGGTATCGTCGCGCCGATCCTTCTCGTCACGATGCGATTCGCACAGGGAGTCGCAGTCGGCGGCGAATGGGGCGGCGCAGTCCTCCTGTCGAGTGAATACGGCAACCCCAGCCAGCGCGGGTTCTGGTCCTCCGCCGCACAGATCGGACCGCCTGCAGGCAACCTCCTCGCCAACGGCGCACTCGCAGGGTTGACGCTCGCGCTGACCGAAGAACAGTTCGAATCATGGGGTTGGCGCGTGGCCTTCCTCTTCTCCGCTGTGCTCGTCGGATTCGGCCTCTGGATTCGACTGAAGCTGGAAGACACACCGGTGTTCAAGGCGCTGCAGGAGAGCGGCGACCGATCCGAAGCACCGATCAGCGAAGTGTTCAAGACCCAACGACGTCCGCTGGTTGCAGCAATCATGTCGCGCATCGCACCCGACGTCATCTACGCGCTGTTCACCGTCTTCTCGATCACCTACGGAACTCAGAAGCTCGGGTTCGAACGTAGCGAGGTTCTGATCGCGATTCTCGTCGGCTCGACGTTCCAGCTCGGACTGATCCCACTGGCGGGAGCGCTGTCCGACCGGATCAACCGTCGGCTCGTCTACGGCGTCGCCGCGGTCGGCGGCGTCACGTGGAGCGCCATCTTCTTCCTGATCATCGGCGGAAGCTCGCTGCCGCTCCTGATTCTCGGCATCGTCGTCGGCTTGGCATTCCACTCGTTCATGTACGGGCCGCAGGCAGCGTTCGTGACCGAGCAGTTCACCGTCCGACTCCGCTCGACCGGCAGTTCGCTCGCCTACACGCTCGCAGGTGTAGTCGGCGGCGCGATGGCTCCGCTGATCTTCGTCTTCCTGTTGGACAAGACCGACAGCTGGGTACTCATCATCGTCTACGTCGCAATCGTCGGCGTCCTGACGCTGATCGGACTTGCGTTGGGCCGCAACCCCGACCGCGCCGAAGAAG
Organism: Rhodococcus sp. EPR-157; assembly: GCF_001647195.1. Lineage (GTDB taxonomy): Bacteria > Actinomycetota > Actinomycetes > Mycobacteriales > Mycobacteriaceae > Rhodococcoides. Next base: position 6,176 of record NZ_LVCV01000438.1, read on the forward strand.
AGGAATATCAGGTCATGACGAGATCTA
>NZ_LVCV01000439.1 GCF_001647195.1 Rhodococcus sp. EPR-157
CAGCTCGCTCCCCGCCGCATCGACGAGGATCTGATGGAACAGACCGTCCAGATCGATGAATTCCTTCGCCCCCTCGGCAGTTCGCGTATCGGCCAGGCTTTCTTGTCGATCGAGCGCGTCGCGCATCTGCGCGACCGGCGGCGCACCTGCCTTCAACGACGCACTCGCAGCATGCCGCTCGAGCACACCTCGCAACTCCATCAGCTCGCCGATCTGACGGCCCGACATCGCCGGTACGTGCGCGCCCCGTTTGGGTACCATTTCGACGAGCCCCTCGGCCTGCAGCATCAGCAGAGCCTCGCGAACCGGCGTGCGAGACACCCCGATTCGGGTGGCGAGTTCTTGCTCGTTGAGAAACGTGCCGGTGGCAGCGGGCGACGTGAGCACTTGATCGCGAACGAACGAGTACGCCTTGTCCCGACCCGATAGCGATTGCATACGCTATGTATACCTCCCATAGCGATACGAAACCAGGAGATCAGCCGATGAGCACCACTATTCGAATCAGCCTCGCGCAGGTCACCAGCGGCACCGAACCGTCCGACAACCTGAAGATCATCGACAGGCACGCCCAGGCCGCACACGAAGCCGGATCGTCGATCGTCGTGTTCCCGGAAGCGATGATGCGCTGTTTCGGTGGACCCATTCGGAAGAGTGCAGAACCACTCGACGGCCCGTGGGCGGATGCCGTCCGCGAAATCGCCAAGAAGATCGGCATCACCATCGTCGCCGGCATGTTCACCCCAGCCGACGAAGGCCGCGTTGCCAACACGCTGCTGATCACCGGGCCGGGAGTCGAAGCCTCGTACGACAAGATCCATCTCTTCGACGCCTTCGGATTCGCCGAATCCGACACTGTCGCACCGGGTTCGGAGCCCCTCACCGTCCAGATCGACGGAGTCACAATCGGATTCGCCACGTGCTACGACATTCGCTTCCCCGCCCTGTTCCAGAAGCTCGGCGACCTCGGAGCCAAGCTCGTCCTCGTCCCCGCATCCTGGGGCAGCGGACCGGGCAAGGTCGAACAATGGTCACTGTTGGCCAGGGCGCGCGCTCTGGATTCCACTGCCTACGTCGCGGCATGTGATCAGGCGGAACCAGCGGAAGCCGAAGGTACCGCGCCGCTGGGCGTCGGGCATTCGGTTGTCAGCTCCCCCACCGGCGAGGTCCTCGGCGAGCTCGACGCAACGCCCGGGCTACTGACAGTGGACATCGACACCGGGCTCGTCGACGCTGTCCGCAAGAAGCTCCCGGTGCTCGAGAACCGTCGGCAGTTCTGATTCGGCAGCGGCCAGGAACATGACAAGAGCCGCCGTCCCCTGTCGGGTACGGCGGCTCTTGTCGTCCAGTTCTCAGCGCGAGCTGACGTCCTTGTAGTCGCGCTCGGTGTAACCGGTGTAGATCGGGCGCGGACGGCCGATCTTGGTGGACGGATCCTCGTGCATCTCGCGCCAGTGCGCGATCCAGCCCGGGAGGCGCCCCATTGCGAACAACACCGTGAACATGCGCGGCGGGAAGCCCATCGCGCGGTAGATCAAGCCGGTGTAGAAATCGACGTTCGGGTACAGCTTGCGCTCGACGAAGTAATCGTCGGTGAGCGCGGTCTCCTCGAGCTTGAGCGCGATGTCGAGCAGCTCGTCACCGTTGCCCAGCTTGCCGAGGATGGTGTGCGCGGTTTCCTTGACCAGCGTGGCGCGCGGATCGAAGTTCTTGTAGACGCGGTGCCCGAAGCCCATGAGCTTCACGCCGTCTTCCTTGTTCTTCACGCGACGCAGGAAGTCGGTGGCATCGCCGTCTTCGGCCTTGATCTTGTCGAGCATCTCGAGCACAGCCTGGTTGGCGCCGCCGTGAAGCGGTCCCCACAGCGCGTTGATGCCGCCGGAGATCGAGGTGAAGAGGTTCGCGTCCGAGGATCCGACGAGACGAACCGTCGACGTCGAGCAGTTCTGCTCGTGGTCCGCATGCAGGATGAGCAGCATGTCGAGCGCCTTGACGATCTCGGGATCGACCTCGTAAGGCTCGGCTGGGAAGCCGAACGTCATACGCAGGAAGTTCTCGACGAGGCTCTTCGAGTTGTCCGGGTACAGAAACGGCTGACCGACCGACTTCTTGTACGCGTACGCCGCGATGGTCGGCAGCTTCGCCAGCAACCGGATGGTGGACAGCTCGACCTGCGCCGGATCGTTCGGGTCGAGCGAATCCTGGTAGTACGCCGACAGCGCGTTGACCGCGCTCGACAACACCGGCATCGGGTGCGCGTTGCGCGGGAACCCGTCGAAGAACCGCTTGAGATCCTCGTGCAGCAGGGTGTGTCGACGGATCTTGTCGGTGAACGTCTCCAACTGGTCCTCGGTAGGCAGCTCACCGTAGATCAGCAGGTAGCTGACCTCGATGAACGAAGACTTACCGGCAAGCTGTTCGATCGGGTATCCGCGGTAACGAAGGATTCCCTGGTCGCCG
>NZ_LVCV01000440.1 GCF_001647195.1 Rhodococcus sp. EPR-157
TTCCCAGCTCGATGCCGTCATTGCCTTCGGTCGCCTTGGCAATGGACATGGTGTGTTCGCCACCGGGATAGGTGAGGGTGGCTTTGGCGTCATTCTCAGCGGGCACGAATGGTCCCTCTCGAACTCTTGTAACGGACACGTACGTAAAACGGACACTTCTATCGTCGATAGAGAAACTAGTCTCTCGGCGCCTCGGACGCCCACGGAGGGTCGGCACCCGGGCGAGAAACGGTGACGGCTGCTGCTCGCGCGGAGAACCCCAGTGCTCGTTCCCAGTCTCGCTTGCCCATGTCACTCAGGGCACTCGATGTGACAATATTCTCTTTCTCCAAAAAGGCGAGCAGGGCGCCGTGGACCGTGTCACCAGCACCGATGGTGTCGACAACGTCGACCTGCACGCCTTCCACACCTATCTCACCGGACGCCGTGAACACCGAGATTCCGTCGCCACCACGCGTCATGACCACGGCGGTGACTCCCGCCGCACGCCAGTCGTCGACCGTCGAACCTTCCGAACCCAATCCCAGCCAGTGGGAATCATCCTCGGACACCTTCAGAATGTCGACCGCAGGCAACCACGACAGGAACCGTCGCCTGAAACCGTCGGCCGTGATGTCACCACTCGTACTGTCGATGGCCGCGGGCCGGATGTTCGGATCCAGCATCGTCAACTTCCCGGCCGCGTGCGCACGGTGGAGCAACGCCGCGTACATCGATGCGCCCGGCTCGTACAGCAACGACAGCGTTCCGAACGACAGCGTCGTGATCTCGTCCGGCAGATCACCTGGATCCTGTACCAGACGGTCCGCCGTACCGTCCGCGTAGAACGAGTACTGGGCGCTGCCGTCGTCGGCCAGATTCGTCATCGCAAGCGTCGTCGGCTCGGCTCCACGCTGGACCATCGACACGTCGACGTTCGCATCACGCAAACTCTGCAGAATCTGCTCGCCGAACGCATCGGTCGACACCCGCGACAGGAACGAGACCTTCTCGCCGAGACGGCCGAGCGCGATCGCGACGTTGAACGGGCCACCGCCGAGCTTCGGCGACAGCAGCGGGCCTTCGTGGACCGGAACCAGGTCGACCAGTGCCTCTCCGCACACCAGGATCGTCATGCTGCTCGGTACTCCATTCCCCAAGTGCCCGTCCAGGATTCGCCGGGCTTCAGGACGAGGAGATCGATCTCGGAGTTGAACGCATCCGGCGGGCACGTCATCGGTTCTATTGCCAGCGCTCGCCCGCGATCGGGATACGCCTGGTCCTTCGCCGGGTCCGCGGTGAACACCTGCACCCAATCGAATTCCCGGTCGGTCCACAGAACTGTCGCGGCGCCGTCAGGGCTCCGCAGGTAGTGCCTCGCTCTGCCGTCGGGGTCGGGCAGTTCGGCGCTGAAGGGCGTGTCCAGCCAGACGCCCTTCAGCGATTTCGGCGCGGTGAAGTCGTAATCCGACCCAGCCGTCGGCACCGATGGGCCGTTGGGCAGGTTCCGCACCGGGTCGAGCTGCAGACGCGTACCTGCCGAGAGCTCGAGCGTGCAGTCGTCCAGAGGGACGTCGCCGACGCGCACGAAGGTGTGAAAGCCCATCCCGTAGGGCGCGTCGGTATCACCGTCGTTCTTCGCCGTCGCCGTGACGAGCAGACCGTCCTCGGTGAGTTCGTGCGCGACGGTCACCGTCAACGCATACGGCCACCCTTCGTGCTGACCGACCTCGACGGATTGCTCGACGCGCGACGGCGAGCGGTCCACCAACGTCCAGTCGACGCGACGGACGAATCCGTGGCTCGCGTTGTTGCGGGAAGGCTCGGTGATCTCGAGCCGATGCTCGGTGCCTTCGAACGTGAATGTGCCGTCGGCGACGCGGTTGGGCCACGGCGCAAGGACCAGTCCAGCGGACAGCGGCGGCTTCTCGCCCACCTTCCAGGTCTCGGTCAAAGGCACACCGTCGAATTCGAGCATCCGGAGCCCCGCGCCCGTCGAGGCGATCTCCGCTCGGTACCTACCACTGGTGAGCAGATAGCTCTGTACGTCAGCCATGGGTGCCATTCTCCACCACCTTCCCCACTCGATAGCGAATGAACGCAGGAAGAGCCAACGCGGCGATCGAGACGCCGATGACGACGAGCACTCCACCTCCCGCAGCAGCCGCCGCCGTTCCGACCGACGCCGCCGCCGCGCCATGCAGAACGTCTCCCACTCGGGGGCCGCCCGCCACCACGACGATGAACACTCCTTGCAGGCGTCCACGCATCTCGTCGGTGGCAACTTGTTGAAGCATCGTCGATCGGAACGCGGCCGAAATCATGTCGGCGCCACCACCGAGGGCAAGGAACGCCAAGGCGAACCACAGCGCGATCGCCGTCGCACCGCCCGCTGCAAGACCGACCGCGACACCGAACCCGATCATCGCCACGCCCCACACCACGATGCAGATCAGCACCGCGAGACCTTGACGCCGCACCCGGGGCAGCCAACCGGAGAAGACTCCGCCGATCACCGCACCGGCCGACATCGCTGCGAACAGCATGCCGAGGACCGGTCCGCCCGACGCAGGATCCCCGAAGCTCTCGTGCGCGATCTGCGGGAACAACGCGCGCGGCATGCCGAACACCATCGCGATGATGTCGACGACGAACGACGCCAGCAGCACCTTCTGCGTCGCGAGGTACGCGAAACCCTCGAACACCGACCGTAATCCGGCTCGTTGCCCGGTCTTCGCCGGGGGAATCGAAGGCAAACTGAACACGGCCCACAGCGTCGCGAACAGCGCGAAGGTGTCGATCAGGTACAGCGCCTCGAGCCCGATCAAGTAGATCAGGATGCCCGCGCTCAGGGGACCCGCGATCGCCCCGAAGTTCATCACGGTCATGTTGAGCGAATTGGCAGCCGGAAGCTGCTCGGCCGGAAGAATGCGGGGAAGGATCGCACTTCTGGTCGGCTGGTTCACCGCGAAGAACGCCTGCTGAACTGCCAACAGCACGAGAATGATCCAGACGTTGTTCAGGTCGAGAAACGCTTGCAACCAGAACAGCGCCGACGTTCCGATGAGCCCGCACGTGGTGATCATCAGCAGTGTTCGGCGATCCATCACGTCCGCGAGCGCACCACCCCACAGCCCGAAGACGATGAGCGGGACCAGCGCGAAGACACCCGTCAACCCGACGTAGGCCGAGCTGAGGGTGATCTGAAAAACCTGTTGCGGGACAGCCACTATGCTCAGTTGAGCGCCGATGACCGTGACGATGTTGGCAAGCCACAACCGGCGGTATGCCGGGGTCTTCAGAGGAGTCGTGTCGGCGAGAATGCCGCGAAGCGCGCTCACGGCTGCAGGCGCTCGACTTTCGACGTCGCGACCGTGAAGCGGATTCTGTTGTGCAGACGTGACTTTCGGCCCTGCCAGAACTCGACGGTATCCGGGCGGACCCGGAATCCTCCCCAGTGCGGCGGAACAGGTACGTCCCTGCCCTCGAACTTCGCCGTCACTGCGTCGAGCGCGTCGTTCAACGCCGCACGCGAGGAGATTGGCCTCGACTGCTGCGACGCCCACGCACCCAACTGCGAACCACGAGGACGAGACGCAAAGTACTCGGCCGTCATCTCCGCCGACACCTTCTCGGCGGCGCCTCGGATCGTCAGCTGACGCTCGATGCCGATCCACGGAAACGTCAGCGATGCATAAGCGGTGCGCTGCAGCTGCGTGCCCTTGTCCGAGTCGTAGTTGGTGTAGAACACGACACCGTCGGCGTCGAGACCCTTACACAGAACCGTCCGGGTCGACGGGCGGCCGTCTGCGTCCACGGTGGCCAGGACCAGCGCGTTCGGCTCCGGAATCGAGGCATCGATCGCATCGGCGAGCCATTCCTGGGCCAACGGCAGCCAGCCGTTCTGCAGCCGCTCGACGTCGAGATCGACGTCTTCCTTGTAGTCGACTCGCATGTCGGCGAGGGGTGGTTTGTCGTTCCGCACGAACCCAGACGCTACTCCCGGGTACGACCCGCTAAAGTTCACCCACAGGCAAGCCCGGAGATGGAATCGACCCTTGTTGTTTCACGCGGTTGTTCCACGGGCCCGATCAGGAAGAGTCCACGCGAAATGGCTGTTCAGCAGATACCGGAAGATTTCGTCAGTGGGCTCGAAGGCGTCGTGGCGTTCACCACCGACATCGCCGAACCGGACAAGGACGGCGGCGCACTGCGCTACCGCGGCGTCGACATCGAGGATCTCGTCTCCAAGAACGTCACCTTCGGCAACGTGTGGGCGCTGCTCGTCGACGGCCGCTTCGGCCCGGGACTGCCGCCGGCCGAGCCGTTCCCACTGCCCATCCACACCGGTGACGTCCGAGTCGACGTCCAAGCCGGCCTGGCGATGCTCGCCCCGATCTGGGGCTACCAGCCGCTCCTCGACATCGACGACGCCACCGCCCGCGATCAGCTCGCCCGCGCATCCGTCATGGCACTGTCCTACGTCGCGCAGTCGGCCCGCGGGATCTACCAGCCCGCAGTGCCGCAGAAGAAGATCGACCAGTGCGAAACCGTCACCGCACGCTTCATGACGCGGTGGAAGGGCGACCCCGACCCCGCGCACACCGCAGCCATCGACGCCTACTGGGTCTCCGCCGCCGAGCACGGCCTCAACGCGTCGACGTTCACCGCCCGCGTCATCGCGTCCACCGGTGCCGACGTCGCTGCCGCACTCTCCGGAGCCATCGGCGCGATGTCGGGTCCATTGCACGGCGGAGCACCGGCTCGTGTGCTGCCGATGATCGAAGAAGTCGAAAAGACCGACGATGCCCGAGGCCTCGTCAAGGGCATCCTCGACCGCAAAGAAAAACTCATGGGCTTCGGCCATCGCGTCTACCGCGCCGAAGACCCCCGTGCCCGGGTGCTGCGCGCAACGGCCAAGCGTCTGAACGCGCCGCGCTACGAGGTTGCGGCCGCGTTGGAGCAAGCAGCACTGGCCGAACTGCGTGAGCGTCGTCCCGACCGCGCAATCGAGACCAACGTCGAATTCTGGGCAGCAGTGATCCTCGACTTCGCCGAAGTTCCGGCGCACATGATGCCCGCCATGTTCACCTGCGGCCGTACCGCCGGATGGTGCGCGCACATCCTCGAGCAGAAGCGCCTGGGCAAGCTCGTGCGCCCGGCCGCCATCTACACCGGACCGGCGCCTCGCACGCCCCAGTCCGTCGACGGGTGGGGCCAGATCGTCTGAGGTTTGCTCGGTATTCGGGGACCGTCCGGGCGCGAACGCGCACCTTCCAGCCCACGCCCGCGTTGCAACCCGCGCGCTCGCTGGAACCTGCGCGGGACGAATCCCACGATGACCGAACGACTCATTCGGTCACTTCCGGGCGCGAACGCGCACCTTCCAGCCCACGCCCGCGTTGCAACCCGCGCGCTCGCTGGAACCTGCGCGGAGCAGGGGCGGAGCGACGCAATGTACACGATTTTCGACTATCCACAGGCTGGCTATCCACATCTACCGCTCTGATCGGGCAGCGGTCAGCATTGCCCCATGCACATCGGTGACGATCCCCTGCTGCTGCGACGCGAACTGATCCGCAGCGGATCGACAGACAGCGATATTCGGAGCGCGAAGGCGGACGGATCGATCACCACTCTCCGCCGGGGCGCTTTTGCGGCGACGGCTGCACTCGAAGCGATGCGCGCCGAAGATCTACATCTACTCGCGATCCGAGCGAACCTCTCCGCGGCCAAGAGCAAGCTGGTTGTGAGTCACCAATCAGCCGCGGTCCTCCATGGCTTCGCGATGTGGGCTCCGGACCTGACCCGGGTGCACGTCACAGCGGATCGAACGTCAGGCGGTCGGAGGACGAAGTTCCGCCATGTCCACGCAACTCCCCTCACTGCCGCTGACATGGTCATGATCGACGGCATTCCGGTCACTTCCCCGGACCGAACCGTTGCAGACTTGCTGAGGATTCTCCCGTTCGAGGCGGGAGTATGCGTCGGCGACGCGGCACTCCGGGCTGGTTCGGCGACCATGGCCGGCATCAGCGCGGCGCTCGAGCGATCGGGTGGACGAGGACTAGTCACTGCCCGACGCACGCTGGGCTTCTGTGATTCTCGGAGCGAGAGCGTCGGCGAGTCCCGCACGCGTGTGTTGCTCCACCGACTCGGCTTCCCTGCGCCCGAGCTGCAAGTGAATCTGTACGACGAAGCGGGCCGTTTTCTGGGCCGTACGGACTTTCTGTTCGTACTCGGCGTCATCCTCGAATTCGACGGCAAGGTGAAGTACACGAAGCACCTCCAGACTGGGCAAACGGCAGCGGATGTTGTAGTAGCCGAGAAGCTTCGCGAAGACGAGATGCGGGCGTTGGGTTGGGTGTTCGCGCGGTGCACGTGGTCCGACCTCGACAATCCAGAGCGATTCGCCGCCAAGCTGAGGCGCGCATTCGAGCTGGCGGCATCACTCCCGACGCCCCGCACCATTGCTCGGCCCTGAACATTTGCTCGCCCCTCAACATTGCTCGCCCCTGAACGCGCACCTTCCAGCCCACGCCCGCGTTGCAACCTGCGCGGCCGCTGGAACCTGCGCGGAACACATCGGAAAACCACCCAAGCCCAACCAGCCCAGGCAACGCCTTACAAACCTGCGCGCAACCGCCCGACGTGCAGCGACTACCCTGTAGCTGCCATAATCCCTCGACGCTAGGATGCGCTGCTCAATGGCCGATTTGCCGATCATTCCCGCCGATCTTCTGCCCGCCGACGGACGTTTCGGCTGCGGACCATCCAAGGTTCGCCCCGAGCAGCTGCAGTCCCTGGTCGACGTCGGTGCATCCGTGTTCGGTACGAGCCACCGTCAGAAGCCGGTCAAGGACGTCGTTGCACGCGTGCGCGGAGGACTCAAAGATCTGTTCGACCTTCCCGAGGGCTACCAGGTCGTGCTCGGCAACGGCGGCACCACCGCATTCTGGGACGCCGCCGCATTCGGCTTGATCCGCGAAAAGTCCCTGCACCTGACCAACGGCGAGTTCAGCTCGAAGTTCGCCTCGGTTGCCAAGAACAACCCCTTCATCGGCGACCCGATCGTCGTGAAGGCAGATCCGGGCAGCGCCCCCGAGCCGACGTCCGATCCGTCCGTCGACCTCATCGGTTGGGCACACAACGAGACGTCGACGGGTGTCGCCATTCCGGTGAGCCGTCCGGCCGGATCCGAGAATGCGCTCATCGCCATCGATGCGACCTCGGGTGCCGGTGGCCTTCCGGTGAACGTCGCCGACTCGGACGTCTACTACTTCGCACCGCAGAAGTGCTTCGCCGCCGACGGTGGCCTGTGGGTTGCGCTGATGAGCCCGGCTGCGCTCGAACGCGTCAGCGAGATCCAGGCGTCGAACCGCTGGGTCCCGGACTTCTTGTCGCTTCCGATTGCCATCGACAACAGCAGCAAGGACCAGACCTACAACACACCTGCGGTGGCGACGCTTCTGCTGTTCGCGGACCAGATCGAGTGGTTGAACTCGCAGGGTGGCCTGGATTGGGCTACCGCGCGTACGGCTGATTCGTCGTCGCGCCTGTACGACTGGGCCGAGAAAAGCGAATTCGCGACGCCGTTCGTCGAGAACCCGGCGCACCGCAGCCAGGTCGTCGGCACCATCGACTTCGACGAGAAGATCGACGCCGCACAGGTTGCGAAGATCCTTCGCGCCAACGGCGTCGTCGACACCGAGCCGTACCGCAAGCTCGGTCGCAACCAGCTGCGCGTCGGCATGTTCCCCGCGATCGAGCCGGACGATGTCACCGCTCTCACCAAGAGCATCGACTGGGTCGTCTCCACACTGAACTAGCAGCAGGCTCACAGCTCGGGCGCCCTCGGCGAGGCCTAGACTGGCGACTGATTCGCAAGTCGAACTACCTCGAAAGGGCGCCCGATGCGTGTTCTCGTCGCTCTGTCGAGGCTGCGTGTCACCATCGCCTACGTCGCCATCTCCGTCGTGGTCGCTCTCCTCATGGACCAACTTGGACCACACACCCAGTGGCGTGTTCTGCACGAGGCAAGCACCAACCTTCGCAATCTGAGTGACGGCCATATCGCCACCCTCGTCACTAGCGCATTCCTCACCGACGGCGACCTGAACTGGGGCTGGCTCGCGGCCGTTGCCGCGCTCTTCGCGGCCGCAGAATGGATCTCGGGATCGAAGCGATTCCTTCTGACCGCCGCCGTTGGCCACGTCGGCGCCACGGCCGCTGTTGCCGCCGGCTTGTCCGTCGGGATACACGCCGATCTGCTGGCCGATTCCCTCGCGATGACTGTCGACGTCGGGATCAGCTATGCGGCAGCAGCAGTCGTCGGATCCATGATCACCTACCTACCCGCCCGCTGGATGGTCATATGGGCAACCGGGTGGATCGTCGCCGTCGTCGCTGCTGCGATCTCGGATCCGTCCTTCACAGCGTTCGGCCATGCCGGCGCATTGTTCATCGGTTTCGCGTTGGGCGCGATGTTCGCGCACAGCGATGGAAAACGGTTGCTTTCCAATCGATCTCACTCCGACGCTGCCGAACGTGTGCAACCGGAGCACTCGATGACTAGTCTTTGACACTGGGACGAAACAAGCGTGTCGGACACCAGCTGAACATCACGAGTGGATTACAGTCGAGGGACAATATCGCGAGTCGGCGCGATGAGGAGGTCAAGGTGCGAGATCT
>NZ_LVCV01000441.1 GCF_001647195.1 Rhodococcus sp. EPR-157
ATCGACGTGAGTTCGAAGCGACTTGATGTGCTCCTTGTGCTCGACGCCGAAGCGCTGCTCCTCGTCGACGATGACCAACCCGAGGTCCTTCCAGGTGACCCCGGTCTGCAGCAACCGGTGAGTACCGATGACGATGTCGACGGTACCGTCGGCGAGGCCTGCCATGACCGCCTTCGAGTCGGCCCCGTGCGTGAAGCGCGAGAGCCCTCTCACCGTGACCGGGAACGCAGCCATTCGTGCGGTGAATGTCTGTAGATGTTGCTGCGCCAGAAGGGTTGTCGGCACCAACACTGCGACCTGCTTACCGTCCTGGACAGCCTTGAATGCTGCCCGTACAGCGATCTCGGTCTTGCCGTAGCCGACGTCCCCGAGAATGACGCGGTCCATCGGGACCGGCTTCTCCATGTCAGCTTTGACCTCGGTGATCGCGGTCATCTGGTCCATCGTCTCGGTGAATCCGAACGCGTCTTCCATCTCGCGCTGCCACGGTGTATCGGGGCCGAAAGCATGACCAGGCGCTGCCTGTCGGGCCGCATACAGCTGCACCAGCTCGCCGGCAATCTCTCGAACTGCCTTGCGTGCTTTACGTTTGGTGTTCGCCCAGTCCGAACCGCCGAGCTTGCTGAGCGAGGGGAGCTCGCCTCCCACGTAACGGGACAACTGGTCGAGCGAGTCCATCGGTACGAACAGTCGGTCACCCGGCTGTCCGCGCTTGCTCGGTGCGTACTCGATGACCAGGTACTCACGACGAGCACCTCCGACCGTCCGTTCGATCATCTCGACGAACCTGCCGATGCCGTGTTGATCGTGTACGACGCTGTCGCCGGCGACCAGAGCGAGCGGATCGACCTGGTTTCGCCTCTTGGCGGGCATCTTTCGACCTTCGGTCGCCGCGACACGGTTGCCAGTGAGATCGCTCTCGGTGACCACCACGAGTTTGGCGTCGGGAAGGATCAATCCTTCGTGCAACGAACCGCAGAGAACGCTGACGACGTCGGGAGACGGCTCTGCTCCCGATTCGATATGCACTGCAGGCACTTCGGCTTCGCCGAGTCGTTCGATGATCCTCGTCGCCGTGCCGGCACCCGCAACCGCGATCACGGCGCGACCGCCGGTGGAGACGTGCGCCCGCAGCATCGCGAAGACGCCCGTCAGAAGTTCCTCGGAGCCGCGGACTTCGGGAACCGACTCGACGGCCAGTTCCACTTCCTCGTCGCTGCCGGAAGACAGCGGGCTGATGGTCCACCACGGCCGCCCCAGTGCCTGTGCCGATTCGCGGATCTGGCGCAACGACCGGTACGCCGACGCGCCGAGGTCGAGGCTCACTCCGCCCAGACTGTCCGTGTTGACCGTCGACGTATCTAGCGGTGCGGCGCCTCCGACCGACGCCGCCGTCCACGACGCCTCCAGGAACTCCTGTCCGGTTCGAACCAAATCTGTTGCGCGCGTGCGGATTCGCTCCGGGTCGCACAGCAAGACGTGTGATCCGTCCGGGAGAACATCGGCGAGTAGCTGCAACTCCCCCGGTTGCAGCAGAGGGAGCAACGCCTCCATACCCTCGACCGGGATGCCCGCGGACAGCTTGTCCAGCATCTCGACGAGAGCGGCGTCGGCTTGATTGTCGGCAGCGAGGACAGCCGCGCGATCGCGGACCATCTGAGTGAGAATCAGCTCGCGGCACGGCGGCGCGATGACGGAAGCGATCTCGATGTCGGGGATCGAACGCTGATCGGAGACCGAGAACGCACGGAGCTCGGTGACCTCGTCGCCCCAGAATTCGACGCGCACCGGATGGTCGGCCGTCGGGGAGAAGATATCGAGGATGCCGCCCCGGACCGCGAACTCACCGCGCTTGCCGACCATGTCGACCCTCGTGTACGCGAGTTCGACCAGACGGTGGATCAACCCGTCGAAGTCGATTTCGACGCCCACCTTCAACCCGATCGGTTCGATCTCCCCGAGTCCGGGCGCCATGGGTTGAACCAACGAACGGACGGTGGTGACGATGACCTGCAGCGTCGGGCCGTAGTCCTTGTCGTCCGGGCGAGCCAGCCTGCGCAAGACCTCGAGCCGTCGGCCCACGGTGTCCGCACTGGGCGAGAGGCGCTCGTGCGGCAGCGTCTCCCATGACGGGAATTGGACGACGGCGTCGCCGAGGATCTGTTGCAGCTCGGTCGTCAGGTCGTCGGCTTCGCGCCCGGTGGCCGTGACGACGAGTACCTGCGCGCGTTGCGCGATGGCGGCTGCAACGAACGGCCGCGACGAGTTCGGTGCAACCAGGATGCGCTCGGGTGCACCGACCGCGTCGGCGACGGCCACCATCGACGAATCCGTCAGCGCGACACTGGCCAGACCCGAGAGTTGCAAAGCCGCGTCGGGAACGACCGGGGCCGACCGAGAACTGGAAGCGGCAGGCAAGGAATCGGAAGACAACAGCAATGCTCCTGAACGTGTCGTGGCGACGGCTGCGCGCGGACAATCGTGGTCAAGTCTATGGGAGCACACCGACAGAGGGGCAGGCGGGAGAGGCGAGAAACCTCTCGGTCACCCCAGAGCCGCGTCCAGCATCTGGGCGAGCGTTTCTGCTGCGGTGGCCGAATCGTATGTGGGGTCGTGCAGGCATTCGGTGACGATGGCGTCGATGGCGCCGCCGGTGATGATCGCGAGCGAGCGTGAGTCGACGGCGTGCGCCCCGCGCGCTGCGACCGCCGTGTCGATGACGTCGGCCAGTGGTCGCCACCTCTGCTCCGGGGTGTGACCGTGGGCGGGGTTGCCGAGGGCCTCGATCAACATGCGGGTGTGCCGGGGATACTCGCGCAGATGGCCGACCATCGCGCGCACGTACGCCTGGGGACCGATCTGTGCGTCGACCGACTCGACTGCCTCGGCGACATCGTCGACCAGAGCGGTGAGAACGAACTGGTAGGCGGCGTCCATCACGGCATCTTTGGTCCGAAAGTAGTACAGCACAGCAGCTTTGGTGATACCGACGCTTTCTGCGATGCGCGCGAGCGAGACCTTGGCGTACCCGTGCTCGGCCACCGCTTCGATCGTGACGTCGATCAGTTGAGCGCGTCTGGCGCGTTCTGTGAAGCTCGGTTTCTCGGTTGCCACACCCACGAACTTACCGTACGGTCAAATTACTTACCGATCGGTTAGGAGTTGAATGAGCGACCAGCCCAGCAAGCCCCGGCGCAGATACCTTCGCATCGCCGTAGGAGCGGTGATCGTCGGCGCGGTTGCCATCGCGTTCGTTCTGCGGTCGCCGTCACCCGTCGGACACTGGAACAGCGCGGAGGACCGAGATCGATTCCTCGCCGCATACGACCGGGCGTTCCAGGACCTTCCCGCTCCAGCCGAGACGTTGGACATCCGCACCGACTACGGCGTCGTCCGCGTGTATCGGTTCACCGGAACCGGGAGTTCGACGCATCCGCTGTTCCTGCTACCCGGCCGCTCCTCGGCCACCCCGGTGTGGGCCGCAAATCTCCCGGGCTTGCTGACGATCGGAGACGTGTACACCGTCGATCTGCTCGGCGAACCGGGGCGCAGCATCCAAGAGCGTCCGATTTCCGGCGACGACGACCAGGCTGCCTGGCTCGACCAAACGCTGCAGGCACTGCCAACCAGCAAGGTTCACCTGGTCGGCCTGTCCATCGGCGGTTGGACTGCGGCAAATCTCGCTCTGCACGACAGCTCGCACATCGCCACTCTGACCCTGATCGATCCCGCGCAGGTGTTCGGCGACATCCCGTGGAGCACCGCGATCCGCGCGCTACCCGCCGCCGTGCCGTGGCTTCCGAAATCGTGGCGGGACAGCTTCAACTCGTACACCGCCGGCGGCGCAGAGGTACAGGACGTCCCCATCGCCGACATGATCGAAGCCGGCATGCATGCTTACTCGCTGAAGTTGCCGCAACCGACGCGGATCAGCGAAGACCGCCTCGCGGCACTCGACGTGCCTGTTCTGGCCGTCATCGCCGGGCGATCGGTGATGCACGACGCACGAGAGGCCGTCGACACAGCCGAGCGGGCGCTGCCCAACGGAACTGTGCAGCTCTACCCGGACGCATCACACGCCGTCAACGGTGAATACCCTGACCGGCTGCGTGACGACATCGCCGACTTGGTCGCAACGCATTCCGACAGGTGACGCTAGTGCCGGATGACTCGCCGGGCCGCGAACTCGCGGAAGTACTCGACCTTGCCCGCCGTGACGAGAGAAGGAAGCAGGTAGTACCAGAGCCGTTCCATCCGAGACGGCAGCTCCTCGGTGGTGCCGGTGGCGACGGCCACCATATGCACGCCGGTCAGGATTTCGAGGACCAACGCTCCGATGGTCTTGGGATCTGCGTCGGCGGCGAGGTCACCCTGCTTGATCGCCTTGGCCGCAAGTGCGTTGAACGAATCGCTCCACCCCGCCATGACGTTGCCCTGGGTTCCGCGGTAGTCGCCGATCTGGTGGCTCAAGCGCAGCATGGCCGACACCATGGGGTCGCTGACCGACATGTCGACAACGATGTACGAAATACCGATAGCAGCTTCGAGGGCCGGAATACGACCGTCGTTGAACTGCTGGCACGCAGACGTGAGCCTGGCATTACCCTCGTCGATGACCGCCCGCGCCAGCTCTTCCTTCGAGCCGAAGTGGAAGTACAGAGCACCCTTGGTGACCTGTGACTGGGAAATGATTTCGCTGAGGCTCGCGTTCGCGTAGCCAAGGCGCAGGAAAACATTCGCGGCACCCGACAGCACCGTGTCGCGCGTGATTTCGGCGCGTGCCTGTCTGACCATTGGATCCGCCTTCGCAATACTGGACTGCCACTGCGCAAATTACGAGCGAACGGTACCACCCAGTGGCATTCTTACCTCGGTCAACGTGCTTCTGGTCCGAACTGGTTCTACGCGGACCCTGTGAAGTAGCTCCCAACGTCCAAATCAAACGCTACCCGCTCTTTCCCCAACAGGTGTGGAAATCGTCGGCTCATTCGCGACCTAATTGCGGCTCCGCCTCCAGATTGGTCAATCCGTTCCAGCACAGGTTGACAACATGAGCGGCTACCACCTCTTTCGACGGCTCTCGCACGTCAAGCCACCATTGCGCCGTCATGGACACCATTCCGACGAGCGCTTGCGCGTACAGCGGCGCGAACCCGGCATCGAAACCTCGTCGAGTGAAATCACTCGCCAGTATGTGCCCGACCTGACCGACCGCGTCGTTCAGCAGCGACGAGTACTTGCCGTCGGGCGCGGCGACGGGCGAGTCCCGCACGAGGATTCGAAACCCGTCGGTACGGTCTTCCACATAGGTCAGCAGCGCGAGGGCGACGCGTTCGACCCGGATCCTGGATCTGTTCTGCGACAGCGAGGACGTGATCATCTGCAACAGAGTGGACATCTCGCGGTCGACGATGACCGCGTACAGGCCCTCCTTGCC
Organism: Rhodococcus sp. EPR-157; assembly: GCF_001647195.1. Classification (GTDB taxonomy): domain Bacteria; phylum Actinomycetota; class Actinomycetes; order Mycobacteriales; family Mycobacteriaceae; genus Rhodococcoides. Next base: position 5,438 of record NZ_LVCV01000441.1, read on the forward strand.
GCCGAAGTGCTCGTAGACGACGGGTTTCGACACATTCGCGCGGCCGGCGATCTCCTCCACCGACGTCGCCTCGTATCCCCGTTCCGCGAACAGAGACCTGCCGATCTCGATCAATTGCTCACGGCGCTGCGTACCCGTCATGCGAACGCGCGGCGCCCGCTCGGGTTCGGACATCGATTACCTCCAACTATCTGGGCCGTTCTCCTCAGGTCTCAGCCGACCGGAGACGAACGGTCTCACCACCCGAGCCTAATGGGACGAATGACACGATCGGAGGGAGCGGTTCGACCTGCGACCACATCTCATGCGAGACTCGTTGCGCTCGGCGGGAGACCCGTGGCCGTAGTCTGTTCGTTGCAGGCACCGGCCATCGGCGAAACCGCTGGTCCATGATCCGCCGTGGTGTAATGGCAGCACCTCTGATTTTGGTTCAGATAGTTCAGGTTCGAGTCCTGGCGGCGGAGCGAGAAACATCTGCCCTACACGTAGTAGTCAAGCGAAATGTCGCCGAGGAGCTCAGTTGCCATTGCACACCGCCGTGGTCGTTCTCGCAGCTGGTGCAGGCACCCGGATGCGCTCGAAGACCCCGAAGGTTCTGCATTCTCTGGCCGGACGCACGATGCTCGCTCACGCCCTGCATGCCGCTGCCGACCTGGGACCCGACCATCTCGTCACCGTCGTCGGCCATGATCGCGAGCGGGTCACCGAATCGGTCGCCGAACTGAGCGCCGAACTCGGTCGAGAGATCTCCACCGCCGTTCAGGACCAACAGCTCGGCACCGGCCACGCTGTGCAGTGCGGCCTCAGCGCGTTGCCGGACGACTTCGAGGGCACGATCCTCGTCACAGCGGCCGACGTCCCACTGCTCGACGGACACACCCTGAAGGCTCTGCTCGACGAGCACCTCAGCGCCCCACTGCCTGCGGCCGCGACGGTCCTCACCTTCGTCCCCGGCGACGCCAACGGGTACGGCCGTATCGTGCGGACGTCGGACGATCAGGTGGCCGAAATCGTCGAGCACGCCGACGCCACCCCGGCGCAGATTCTCATCGACGAGGTCAACTCCGGTGTCTACGCCTTCGACGCCGCAGCACTCCGCTCGGCGCTCGGCAAGCTGAGCACTGCCAACGCCCAGCATGAGCTCTACCTCACCGATGTGGTCAAGATCAGCAGAGTCGACGGTCTTCCCGTCTATGGCACACAGCTCGCAGACCCGGACCTGGTCATGGGCGTCAACGACCGTGTGCAACTCGCCCACGTGACCAAGGTGCTCAACCGCCACATCGTCGAGAGACACATGCGGGCCGGCGTGACGGTCGTGGACCCGGCGA
>NZ_LVCV01000442.1 GCF_001647195.1 Rhodococcus sp. EPR-157
CTCCGCGCGGCCTCCCGCGGCGACATCGCTCGACTAGGACAGATTGAGATCGAAATGGACAGTTTGCTTCGCCCCAAGGAGATCCAGGCTCGGATCCGAGCCGGCGCCACCGTCGAGCAGGTTGCCAACGACTCCGGGATGGCGCTGAGCCGCGTCGAGGTGTTCGCGCATCCGGTGTTGCTGGAACGATCGCAGGCCGCGTCGATGGCCCAGGCCGGTCACCCGATGCGTCACGACGGTCCGGCAGTGCAGACTCTCGCAGAAATCGTCGCCCTCGCCTTCCGAGCGCGTGGCCACCATCTCGACGAGGCCACGTGGGACGCGTGGCGCGACGAGGACAACAAGTGGGTCGCCCAGCTGAAATGGCAGGCCGGACGCACCACCAACAAAGCTCACTGGCAGTTCCTTCCCGACGGTCACGGTGGAACCATCACTGCGCTGGACGATGCCGCAGCAGAATTGGTCGATCCGGACTTCGGACGTCAGCTCCGCGGCCTCGCACCGGTTCGCGCGCTCGAGGTAGCCCCCGAAGAATCTCAGCAGTCGTTCGACGACTACTACGGCACGACGGCGGACAGCGAAATCGATGCCGACATCGAAATCGAAGAAGACGCCCCATCTGCTGTGCACGAACGCAAGCACGACTCCGCACCCGCACCCAAAAAGGACAAGAAGGGCAAACCCGCGATGCCGTCGTGGGAAGATGTTCTGCTGGGTGTCCGCAGCAGCGGGCACAACTGAACATGGTCGGCTGACACCGATCGAGAAGGGTGCCTGGAGTGGGGGCCAAAGCATCGACCATCTGGTACATCGACGCACCCGATCCGATCTCGCTGTTGCGGGAAACGACGTCGTCGGACTGGGAAGCCGCTACAGCCCTGGTGGGGAGACTGTTCCCCGACAACATCGCTGTACCGAAAGGCGAAGGACCGATCACACGGTCGGCGGGTGTCTCGCCTGACGAGGTGTTCATCGGGTGCTATCCCGGAGCCACCGTCATCTGCGGTAACAACCTGTCCATCGCGAAACCGTCGCTCATTCCCGAATTCTGGACCCGGCCGCTGGCGTCGGAGCGCACCTATCTCGTGGCGACCGATCCGACGACGGCATGGGGCGCGTTCGCCTACTGGGAACGTGGCACGCTCCGCAGGTCGTTCAGCGCGACACCTATCTACATCTACGAGGACGTCGGACTTCCACTCGTCTGGGAGCGTCCGTTCTGGGCCGGCGAACGTCCACTGATCTACCCACCTGATGTCATGCCGGACCCACAGTCTCTGCCTTTTCACCCGCAGGAATTCGCCGAGACCGCCAACGCAGAGTGGCTGGGGTTCCGCTACACGGGCGTGCCGCGTGGCGACGAGTTCGACGCGGGATCGTTGCCGGTGTGTGGGTTCACCATGTACGAACCGGGTCAGCAACCTCAGCCCAGGGCGATGGAACCTCAGTCGGCTCCCGAGGAAAAGAAATTCATGCGCTGGCTACGACGGAAATCCCCAGAACCACAAAGCTGATCACAGCTCCGACGCACGCCCCGTACACCGGCCATCTCCATACCGGCGTCGCACGCCACCTCAGCACCGTCGGCGCTGCTCCACCGACGACGATCAGGTTGATCCCGATCGCAAGAAGAACGTTGATGTCCGCCAGTTCACGGCCGAACGCGGTGAGCGCTGCGCCGACGAGAACTGCACAAAACGCCGCGACGGGGATTCCGGTGAAGAAGACCTCGCAGTCGGGGGCAGGAGTGGAGCCTGCCGGAACGACCCGGGGGGCAGGAGTGGAGCCTGCGGGAACGACCCGGTTCACAGGAGTGGAGCCTGCGGGAACGACCCGGTTCACAGGAGTGGAGCCTGTCCGGGTGTCTGCACGCGCACGCGCTCGTAGAACGCCATTGCTGCGGCGGTGGCGACATTGAGTGAATCCGTTCCCGGCGCCATCGGGATACGCGCGCGAACGTCTGTGGCGCGCATGGCGTGTTCGGTCAGTCCTGGTCCTTCGGCTCCGAGTAGAAGCGCCACCTTCTCGCCCGTCATCGCCTCGGCGAGCGGTATCGCCGACGGGTTGGGCGTCAGCGAGATGGTCTGAAAACCATTCTCTCGCAGTATGTTCAGTCCCCTCGGCCAGTCGGGAACACGTGCGAACGGAACCCGCAGTACGTGCCCCATCGACACCCGCACCGCGCGTCGATACAGCGGATCAGCGCATGCCGCGCCGAAGAGCACCGCATCCGCGCCGAGTCCGGCCGCGTTACGGAACATCGACCCGAGATTCTCGTGGTCGTTGACGCCTTCCAGCACCACGACAGTTCGTGCACCCGCCAATACTTCGGCGAGGTCCAATTCCGGCGGGCGATGCGCCGCGGCGAGCACCCCTCGATTGAGGTGGAACCCGATAACTTCGGCCATGACCTCCGCGGTCGCCCGATAGAACGGGACGTCGACGCCGTCGAGGCAATCACCGAGTTCCTGCAGTCGACGGTCGACCCCGAGCAGACTGATCGGTGCGAACCTCGATGAGAGCAAGCGCTCCGCCACCAGAACACCTTCGGCGATCACCAAGCCCTTTCCGTCGGGTAGGTCGGGACGGCGATCGGACGAGTTGAGGTCGCGAAAGTCGTCCAGCCTGGGATCGGCGGAGTTTTCGATGTCGATTACGTGTACCACGTGTCCATCTTGGCACCTGTGTGAAAAGCTCGACTGCGATGACTACCGAAGACACGATCAATATCAGAACGGCCACCGACGAAGACTGGGATGCAGTCGCACTTCTCGACGCCCACGCGTTCGGTGAGCACCAAAATTCCGAGGACCTCGCCGAGACTCAGATTCTGACGAGCTCCGAGCACGTTGTCATGGCATGGGATGGAAGCACGCCCGTCGGCGTCGCCATGCATTTCCCGATGTCCGTGACGGTCCCCGGCGGCGAACAGGTGGAAGCGTCGGGTGTGTCGTGGGTGTCGGTCGCGCCGACCCACCGCAGGCGCGGCATTCTCCGCCGCATGTTCACCGAACAACACCGCAAACTCGATGCTGCGGGGGCTCCACTGTCGCTCCTGACTGCGAGTGAAGCGACGATCTACCGCCGATTCGGGTACGGCCCGGCGACGGAGGAACACGCAATCGTGCTCGACCGCAGATTCGCGCAGTTCCACGAGTCGGTTCCAGCCGTCACCGGCGTCCGTCTGATCGAGTCGACGGAAGCCTCGACACTGCTTCCCGAAATCTACCATCGCTGGCAGCGCAAAACGGCTGGGGCACAGCCGAAGCCGCCGATTCGATGGGAGCGATTCTTCGCCGACCGGGAGAACCGTAGGCATGGACTGACCGAGCTGTTCTTCATCGCGCACGCCGACGGATACGTCGCATATCGTCGGAGTCCCACCGAGAGCAAGGTCGTCGTTCAGGAGTTCATCGCCGTCACCGATCAGGCATACGCCGAGATGTGGCAAGTACTCGCGGGGATCGATCTCGTCGACACCATCGAGGTCAGCCAAGCCCCGGACGAGGCGCTTCCCTTCCTGCTTACGAACAATCGTCTGCCCAAGATCACCGGCCTTCACGATGCACTGTGGTGCCGAATCATGGACGTCAAGGCAGCATTGGAAGCACGCACCTACGGCGTCGACGCCCAGTTCGTCCTCGAGGTGGAAGACCCGTTCCTCGACGCGGGCGGCACCTTCGACGTGACGATCTCCGCGGGCGCAGCGACGGTCACGCGCACCGACGCTGCACCGGATGCGAGGGTCGGACTCGACGTCCTGTCGTCGATGTACTTCGGCACACACCGTGCAACGCGTTTTGCCGCCGCGTCGAGGCTGTGGACCCTCGATCCGGAGGCACTCCACACCGTCGACATCGCCTTCGCGACCGACCGGGCCTCGGTCATGGGTTGGGCTTTCTAGACCGCGAGCTCGCCCAGCCCAGTGACCGAACGACTCATTCGGTCACTACCACGCGTGAACGCGCACCTTCCAGCCCACGCGCAGGTTGCAACCGGTGCCCTCGCTGCAACCTGCGCAGCCAGGCGATCCGGGACCGAACGGCTCATTCGGTCACCCCAGCCACAGAGGCTGACATTTGTCATGCCCCGACCATGACTCTGTCACCGCAGCCGATGACGCCGCGCACTACTGGTGGACACGCGATCCGGCGAAGCTTGGACGCATGAGACAACCGGACGAAGGAAACCTGTTCACCGACATGATGGAGCTCGGACCCGCTCCGACGATGGCGCGGGAGATCGTTGTCATCGTCATCACGCTGGCATTGCTCGGGGCCGTGTTCGCACTCGTCGGACCACAGTTGCCCGCACTCATCGTCGCTGGGCTCGCGGTCGTGTTCATGGCCGGTCGGTTCGTGCTGGGACTGCGCGAATGGAAGAAGCGATGAGCATCATCGAGGTGACGGGCATGACCCGTCGATACGGAAGCGGCAAGTCCGCATTCGAAGCGGTGAGCGGGCTCGACCTTTCGGTTCAGGAGGGTGAGCTGTTCGGACTCCTCGGCACCAACGGAGCCGGTAAGACGTCGACTCTCGAAGTGATACAGGGGCTTTCGAGCCCCAGTGAGGGAACCGTGTCGATCATGGGCATGGATCCGATTCGGGATCGGCGTGACGTACGTCCGAATCTCGGGATCATGCTGCAGAGGGGCGGATTGCCGTCCGACCTGACCGCGCTCGAAAGCCTCGACATGTGGGCGGGCACCTGCAGCAACCCGCTGTCGGCTATGGATGTGCTCGACCGCGTCGACCTCGCTGATCGCGCCGACACGAGGGTCAAGTTCCTGTCCGGTGGCGAGCAACGCCGCCTGGATCTGGCGTGCGCGATAATCGGCCGGCCACGCGTGCTGTTCCTGGACGAACCGACCACGGGTCTCGACCCCGAAAGTCGTCGCAACACGTGGACACTGATCGAGGAGCTGCGAAAGTCGGGTGTCACGATCATGTTGACGACGCACTACCTCGACGAAGCCGAGCGACTCTGCGACCGTCTGGCGATCATGCACAAAGGGCGCGTCGTGCGAAGTGGAACCGTCGCCGAAGTGGTCGGCGATCACCCGGCGACCATCCATCTCGAACTGCCCTCTGTACCACTGCCGGAACTGATGTCTGCTCGCATGAACATCGAAGACGGAAAGCTCGTCGTCGTCACGTCCGAATTGCAGGACACGTTGACCGAACTGCTCGTGTGGGCTCAGCGAACAGGCGTCCGAATCGACGGCCTCGACGCTCGGGCCGCGTCACTCGAGGCCGTATTCCTCTCCATCGCAGACGAATTCGACGACCGCAAGGAGATCGCAGCATGAGCACCATGGCCACACTGTCCCGAGCGGAATTCACTCTGCTGGTCCGCAACCGCGTACTGCTGTTCAACGCGCTCGTCATGCCACTTCTGTTCCCGGTGGTGTTCCTGTTCATCGGGCGCGAAGACGGCGCCCTGCCCGACGCCATCGTGTCCTCGGCGCTCGAGGTATTCGCCCTCTTCCTGCTGGTGTTTCTGGTGTACTACAACCTGTTGTCGTCCTACGCGACGAGACGGGACGAGTTGGTACTCAAGCGACTTCGTACCGGTGAAGCGACCGACAATCAGATTCTCCTCGGCCCTGCGATACCGTCGTTCGCGTTGACAGCGCTGCTCACGATCGTCGTCGCCGGTATCGTCCTCGCTCTCAGTGGCAATCTGCCGGTGAATCCCTTGCTACTCGTCGCCGCTCTCGGTGGAGGCGCTGCGATGTTCGCGGCGCTCGCCCTGATCACGTCGACGTTCACCAGAAATGCCGAAGCCGCGCAGATCACCAGCTTGCCCATCATTCTGCTCGCGATGGCGGGCACGTCCTTCATGCGCGACATCGTGCCCGACTCCCTCGCCCCGATCATCGACCTGACTCCGATCGCGGCGGTCCTGGACCTGATCGATCTCGGCTGGATCGGTACGACGGATCCGACGACGAGTTCACTCTCCTTCGCCGCGACCTTCTCCCCCGCCCTTCAGCCATTGCTCGTCATCGCGGCATGGATCGTCGGTTCGATCCTGATCGCCAAGACCCACTTCCGCTGGGAGCCGCGCGCGTAGTGCTGACGCAAGTCGGCTGTGGAAATGTGGAGTACATGGAACTGAGGCGCTATCTCGACCCCCGCACCACGTGGCGGGACACCTCGGAGGTCGACAAGGTGCGGCTGTACACCCGACAGTCGTTCGTGGGAATCGTCGTTGCCTTCACGATTCCCGGATTGATCGAGTCGATCTCGAACGCTGCCTGGCTGTCTGCGGTAGCACTGAGTGTCTCCGCCGTGGCGGCGGTGCTCGTGCTGCTGCGGCTACCACGAATCGGCGGAACCGGTTCCGGGAGCATCCGCATCCCTGTTGCGGTGAGCGTCGGGGCCGCAATCCTCGCCGGCGTGACCGGGACTGCCGCGGTTCCGCTCTGGGCGCTGCTGGTCGGATCGATCCCCGTGTGCGTCCTCCTCTCGCCTGGATGGACACTCGTACTTGCGATCGCACTGAGTGCGGCGACGTCGATGACTCGCTTCGGGCTACCCGGGGCGGTGTCGGCTTTCGTCGCCGTGATGTTCATGTCTGCGACTGCGCGACTGTCGATCTGGTTGCTGCGCATCGTGACCGAGCTGGACGGTTCCCGTCACGCCGCAGCGCAATTGTCGGTAGCCGAAGAGCGACTGAGGTTTTCACGGGACCTGCATGACGTGGTGGGCCGGGCGCTGTCGGCCGTCGCAGTGAAAAGCGAACTGGCGGCGATGCTCTCACGCCGGGGGGACGACCGAGCGGCGGCTCAGATGGACGAGGTTCGTGAACTGGCACAGCAGTCGATGGCCGAGGCACGTCAGCTTGTTCGCGGGTACCGGTCGATCGACCTCGAAGCAGAACTCGGTGGTGCCGCGTCACTGCTGAGCGCCGCGGGCATCGATACCGAAGTTCGTGGCGCAGCCGAATCAGTGGCACCCGAGTTCGCCGAAGCTGCCGCGTGGGTCGTGCGTGAGGGCGCCACCAACATCCTCAGGCACTCCGAGGCCACACGTTGCCGCATCGAGGTGACACACGATTCGCTCCGAATAACCAACAACCGTCCGCGCACATCGACGTCGACGGACGGGACCGGTCTCGCGGGACTGGCCGAACGCCTGGCAGCCGTCGGCGGAACCCTCGACACGACCGGTGATTCGGACGAATTCACCGTGACTGCGACCTTCACACCTAGGGTGGCATCATGATTCGAGTACTCCTTGCCGACGACGAGAATCTGATCCGTACGGCGCTCGCGACGATGCTGGCGCTGGAGGACGACATCGAGATAGTGGCACAAACCGAATCCGGCGAAGGTGCTGTCACCGCCGCGACGGAATTCGCCCCCGACGTCGCTGTTCTCGATCTGCAGATGGGTGGCATCGACGGCATCGAGGCGGCCCCCGAGATCGCCGTGGCAGTCCCGTCGTGCGCATCGATCATCGTCACCAGTCACGGTCGTCCCGGGTACCTGAAGAAGGCGTTGTCGGCCGGTGTTCGCGGTTTCCTCCCGAAGACCACGTCGGCAGCGACGCTCGCCGAGGTCGTACGCACCGTGCACGGCGGCGGACGCTACGTCGATCCCACCCTCGCCGCGGAGGCAATCGGGGCCGGGGACTCGCCGTTGACCCCGAGGGAGTCCGACGTACTCGAATTCGCCGCCGACGGCGCAACCGTCGCCGAGATCGCTGCTCGTGCACACCTCTCCCCGGGCACGACCAGAAACTACCTGTCCTCGGCAGCCGCGAAGCTCGGCGCGGCCAACCGCCACGAGGCGTCGTCGATCGCGCGTCGTCACGGCTGGATCTGATGCACAGCCAATGCAGGTAGCCGACGCCCGCTCGCGGGGCGGGACACCCTGACCCGGAGATTGTTGTGCCGCAGCAGATACACCGCCGCGAACAGTCCCGATGCCACCGACACCACGCCGCCCACGACCAACGGCGCCCGCGGATCGACGACGTCAGCGAGCCAGCCGAGCACCGGGCTGCCGATCGGTGTTCCACCGAGGAAGCACAGCATGTAGATGCCCATCACCCGGCCGCGCATGTCCGAGGGCACGGACATCTGCAGGATGTTCATCGCCGACGTCGAGAACGTCAGGTTGAGTGCACCAGTCGGGATCAGCAGCAGCGCAACGAGAATGTAGTTCGGCATCAGCCCGACGAGCAGCTCGAAGACTCCGAAGGCGAGCACGGCACCGATGAACAGTCGTAGCCTCGGCGGGGTGGCCCGGCGGGCGGCGAGCGTCGCACCCAGCAGGGTGCCGACAGCAAGCGTCGTCGACAGCAGCCCGTACGCGTCGGCGCCACTGCCGAAGGTGTTGCGTGCCAGCACTGCCAGACTCAGCGGAAAGTTCAGGCCGAACGTCGACACCATGAAGATCGTCGCGAGCATCACTCGGAGATCCGGTCTTCCCCACACATAGGCGAATCCAGCGCGGACCTGTCCCTTGGCGCGCGGTGCCCGCTCGACGGCGTAGAGGTCTTTCGCCCGCATGGCCACCAGAGCAGCGAACACCGCGGCGAACGACACAGCGTTGATCAGGAACACCCAGCCGGTACCGACGAACGTGATCAGCACACCCGAGATCGCAGGGCCGATGATGCGCGCCATGTTGAACGTCATGGAGTTCAATGCGATTGCGTTGGCCAGCGTCTTCTGACCGACCATTTCGATGGTGAAGGACTGGCGTACCGGGGCGTCGATGGCCGACGAACAACCGAGGATGAACGCGATGACATAGACGTGCCACAGTTCGACGACGTTACCGACATCGAGCACGCCGAGAACGAGACCGCACACTGCTGCGAAGACCTGGGTGATCATCAGGAGCTTGCGTTTGTCGTACCTATCGGCGAGTACACCGCCCCACACCGACAGAATCAGCGTCGGCCCGAACTGGAGCGCCATGACGATACCGACGGCGAACCCGTTGCCCCCGGACAGCGTCAGAACAAGCCAATCCTGCGCGACGCGCTGCATCCAGGTACCGATGAGCGAGACGATCTGCCCCGACGCCCACAATCGGTAGTTGCGCGTGTGTAGCGCAGCAAAGATCGTGGGCACGTACCTAATAGTAACCCTAGGTAACTACTCCGAGTCGTTCACGAGCGCGCTGATGATCCCGACTGCCTCGCGCAGGATGGTGAGCTGATCCTCGTTCAACCCCGCCAGCTGCGCAGTCATCCATGCCTCGCGGGCACTGGCCTCGTCCGCGATCAACGTATGTCCTGCTGCGGACAGCGACACGATGACCTGGCGGCCGTCGGTCGGGTGAGCCGTACGCACGACCAGCCCCAACTCGGCCAACGATGCGATGACCCGCGTCATCGAGGGCGGTTGCACGCGCTCACGAGCGGCAAGCGCTCCGGGCGTCATATCGCCCTCACGGCTCAGCGTCGCAAGAGCCGACAGCTGAGTCAGCGACACCTGCGAATCGACCCGCCTCCCCCTCAGGTGGCGAGTCAAACGCACCACGGCAAGCGACAGATCGCTAGCCAATTCACGGTTGTCCTTAACGCTATTTCCCGACGTCACAGCGCAGAGACTACGCCTAGCGGAACGAATCAGCTCAGGTAACCGCCTCGGTGATCGGTCCGAGCGAAAAATACGCCACGAAGAGCAATGCGACGATCCAAAGCAAGGGATGTACCGATTTGATCTTGCCCCGCCCGGCAGCGAGCACGACCCAGGTGATGAACCCGACGCCGATACCGTTTGCGATGGAGTACGTGAACGGCATCACCAGGATCGTCAGGAACGCCGGCAGAGCGATCTCGAACTTCGTGAAGTCGATGTCGCGGACCTGACCGATCATCAACGCACCCACGACGACCAGGGCCGGAGCGGCAGCTTCGATCGGAACGATGGCAGTCAACGGCGTCAGGAACATCGCGGCGAGAAAGAGAATTCCGGTGACAACGTTGGCCAAACCGGTTCGTGCACCCTCGGCGATTCCCGATGCCGACTCGACGAAGACAGTGTTCGACGACGCCGACGCCCCGCCACCGGCGATCGCGCCGGTCCCTTCGATCACGAGCGCCTTGCCGATTCCGGGCAACGTGCCCTTCGAATCGACCAGCTTGGCTTCCTTGCCCAACCCGGTCATCGTGCCCATGGCATCGAAGAAGTTGGCCAACACGAGCGTGAACACGAGAAGGCTCGCTGCGAGCACACCGATACGGGTGAATGCTCCGAGTAGGTTCACTTCACCGACGAGCGACAGATCCGGAACCCGCAACAACTGCTCCGGCAGGATCGGCACGCTCAGATTCCACCCCTTCGGATCGACCCCGTTCGACGGGCCGACGTCGGTGAAGGCTTCGACGATCGCCGCCACGAGCGTGGTCGTCACGATTCCGATCAGCAAACCGCCCCGCACCTTCCGGGCGACGAGGATTCCCATCAGCAGCAGGCCGAAAACGAACACGGCCGTCGGCCACGACGCGATGGATCCGTCGATACCGAGTCCGACGGGGACTGTCGTGCCCGCGGCGTCGGGGATTCTCCGCACGAAGCCGGAGTCGACGAGTCCGATGAAGGCGATGAAGGCTCCGATACCCGCGGCGATAGCCGCTTTGAGCTCGGACGGAATCGCGTTGAACACGGCAGTCCGGAAACCGGTCACGGCCAGCAAAACGATGATGATGCCGTCGATGACCACCAAGCCCATCGCTTCTGGCCACGTCACCTGAGGGGCGATCGTCACGGCGAGCAGCGTGTTGATCCCGAGACCCGCGGCGATGCCGAACGGGTAGTTGGCCACGATTCCGAACAGGATGCTCATGAAGCCGGCGACCAATGCCGTCACCGCCGCAACTTGTGCCACGGGAAGGATGTTGCCGAGAACGTCGGTCTTGGCCGCTGCGTCGTCGGCGGAGAAGCTGCCCAGGATGAGCGGGTTGAGCACCACGATGTACGCCATCGCCACGAAGGTGACGACGCCGCCACGCACCTCGGACGCGACGGTGGATCCTCGTTCGGTGATCTTGAAATAGTTGTCCAGGAGCCGGGACTGGAAAGGCATAGGGGTAACCTACATTTCGTGGAGCGAGAGCCGGAACCGACCGAGCTCAGCCGCAGGCTGACCGACCCGGCGCCCGTCATCGCCCTCGGAATTGCACTGTGGGTGGCGGCAACGGTCGTCGTGCTGATCGTCGGCGATCGGGGGTCGTCCGCTCTGCCCGTGTGCCTGGCGGGCATCGGCGTCGGCACGGTCGGCTTCGTACTGTTCCTCGTCCAGCGCGCTGCGGCCAGACGTGGGAGTAAAACCGCCCAGCGTGGCCTCGACTGAGCGTGCTCGCCGTCACGCTGCCCCAGGGAACGTAAGCGCCGTCACTGAATGTGCCGCTGACGTGCGGAAACTCACCACTGAATCGGTTGAGTTACACAGAGTTAACGTGGACGATGGGTTATGTCAGTTACACGAAACCATTGATATACGAAAGCAAGGCCATGAAGCTCGTTTCGCAGATCCGTACCCGTCGCAACCACGCTCGTTCCCTCCGCGCCCTCTACGCCCGCGCGCACGCCGTCAGCAGCCCCTCGATGCGCGACGAACTCCTCGTCATCGCGCAGCGATCCGATTTCTCGCGCTGATCGCTCCGCTCGCATAGATCCACAGCAGTGCCCACAGGGTCCCGAACGCCCAGCCCGCAAGCACATCCGTAGTCCAATGCGCGCCCAGGTAGATCCGAGAAAACCCGATCGCCAGGCTCGACGCAACAGGTAGTGCAAGCACAACGGGACGACGCAGCCACGGGGTGGTCGATCGCAGCATCATCGCGATCGCCACCGTGGCCAGCACCGCGGACATCGTGGCATGGCCCGACGGAAACGAGTGGGACGAGATCTCGACCAATCGGTCCGGTATCGGTGGCCGTGCGCGCCCGAAGATCAGCTTCGCCAGGCTCATCGCACCCCAGGCGGTCGACATCGCACCCGCCACCACCACGGCGTCGGCACGTCTACCCCTTCTCAGCAGCAGCACGCAGCCCACGATCGACCAGACGAACATCGACACGGTGTTCCCGAGCGTCG
>NZ_LVCV01000443.1 GCF_001647195.1 Rhodococcus sp. EPR-157
CGGCCAAGTGCGTGATGCCATCAGGCGTCACCCACCACGGAACGTCCCGCTCCCCCGTGACCGCTCCGGTCAACCGGACGACGAGATCGCGGTGAACGACGACCTGCCCCACAGGAAGCTCCAATCCGAGCGCCGCACAGGACAGTACCGCTCTCGGCTCCCGGTCCCACGAGCTGACTCGCCCGACGCCCACGACTTCGGCGTCGACCGCCTCCGATGCCGTGCGCACATCGAGTATCGAGGCGAGCACCGACGCCGTCTCCATCGAGGACAACACCGCGACCTCGGCGGGAACGACCGATACCAACCACGGTCGATCGAGTACGAGCGCAACGTCAGGATCGACCAGGGCACCCGAGATCGCACGGATTCTCGGAGGGAGGTCGAGGTCGTCGAGATCCACTCGGCCGGCGAGCACAGCGTCCGAGAGAACACGGTGTGCCCGTGCAATGACTGCCGGAGTCGGTGAACGCAGCGGATCGGCGAGTCGCTCGACGATCAGGCGAGCAAACCAGGCGCTCTCACACCTGTTCGATGCCAACGCGGAAGCGAGTGCGTCGGCGTGTGGATGGTCGAGGGGGTCGAGAAGCCCGTCGAACGTGTCCTCGGACGGGGCCCGGAAGGATTCCAGTCGAGCTCCGTCGATGCGTGCGTGCGTGCGTAGCCACCAGGCTGTGTACCCGAACCTGTCCTGCAACGCCGCCGAGGTACTGGGATCGGTGACGAGCTGCGTCAGAGCCTGTGGCCACCGACTCTCGTCCACCAGATCCAGATCGCGCACGGCGAGAAGAACGTCGGGCTCTTCCGGCAGCGACTCCCACCACGACTCCTCGTCGTCGAGTTCGTGGTCCGGCGCAGTCGGAAGTTCGTCGTTGACGACGCCGAATCCCCACCCGACTCCGATTGCTCGAAGCGCCTCCGCACCGAACCTGTCGACGATCTCGGTCGCTACGAGACCGAAGGGAGATTGCTCGGACAGCACGTCTGCCAGTGGCGCGTCGGGCAGAAGCAGTTCGTCTGCCGCGCGAAGTTCACCCTCGGAATCGGTGAGCGGAAGCGACCCGAGCCACGACGGCAACGCGCGGGCATCGGCCGCGAGGGACAGGATCGACTCGGTGAGCGTCTCCACCGACTCCGCGTCGTCCCAGTCGAGATCGTCGAGGAGTGCTTCCACCGCCGGATCGACCAGCAGATCGGACGCAGTCGCCTCGGTCGCACCCAACCGCGACAGCAGCGACCTGGCGGCGTCGGGATGAACCAGTCGCGCCCAGGGGACGGCCCCGGCCGCACTGATCCCCTCGCCGAGAACGGTTGTTCGAGGTCCCGTCACCGTTCGGCCGTCGGTCAGTGGAACCGGTAGCGCAGCAAGCTCTTCCGCGGCGATGCCGTCGACGACCAGCGGGGACAACGCGTCGTAGAACGTTCCCCACCACAACGGCTCGCGATCCACACCCGTGAGCATCTCGGCGAGCTCGGCGAGACCGAGTCGGTGAACCCCGACAGCTGCGAGAGCGGTGGCGTCACGAGGACCCGACAGTGACGCGGACACCAGTCCAGGGAAGACGTCGACGAGTGCGTCGCCGAGCTCGTCCGTCAACCCCGGCAACACCGTCGCCCTCGACGGCACGAGGTTGTCCCCCGAGCATCCGAGAAGCCATGCAGTCGTGGTCGATTCGTGCAGCATCTGCTCTCGCAGTACGCCGTCGACCGCACTACGCGCGAAACCGGGAACGGGAACGAACGACGGCCGGTAGCGGCCGGGCAGTGCAGCGAGCACGTCGCCGTAACCATCGGCGACTCGGCGCACGTCGGCTCCGGGAAGGACGCGGCGCCGGTCGGGTTGCATCGCCACGTCGGCAACGAGCAGCACCGGAAGCGACAACTCCTCGTCCGAACGAGTCGGTGCACGAAGGACATCCGAGCTTGCCCGACGGGGCACTCCGTCGACGAGTGGAATCAGCCACCGGGCGTGCTCGGTGCGGTACTGCCACCACCGAAGATCGCCGATCGTGACCAGGTCCAGTCCGCCATCGAGGTTCTCGACGTCGCGGTGTATCACGTCGCCGGCTACCTCGATCGACTCGAGGGATTCGAGTTCGAGCAACAGATCCACGGCCTCGCTGCGCATCGAGTCCAACACTGCGTCGACGTCGTCGTCGCGAAGGCGCAAGACGATCTCCGACGCGAACCCCGCGGCCGGTGGCTCGCTCGACGGCCACACCAGCCGAAGAACAGGGACTCCAACACCAGGAGCGGACAGGCCCGCGTCGGCAAGCGCCCGTTGCGTCGCTTCCCTGCTGAACGCCACACCTCCCGTAGCCGAGCGGAACTCGATGTCGTCGCTGACGGCTCGGACAGCGGTGAACCCGACCCCGAACCGGCCGACACCGTCGGTTTTCGCCGACACTCGGAGCGCGGTCAGTGCATGGACACCACCGATGTCCAAGGGGGCACCGGTGTTGGCAACGTGAACAGCACTGCCGGACGACCACACTCGCATCGAGCCGAGAACGCCTGCGCGGGAGGCTGCATCGGCAGCATTCTGCGCGAGTTCGGTCAACAGCCGGTCTCGATAGCCACCGCGAACGAGGTCGTCCTCGGTGGCAGCGTCTTCCTTCAACCGAGTCGGCGAGGACGTCCATGCCGAGACCGTTGCGGCCCGGATCGACTCGGTGTCGAACGGATCTCTCAGTTCGTCGATTGCGCGTCCTGCGGTGCATCCTCGGCCTCGGCCGCAGTCTCGGTAGGGGCCGCAGTCTCGGTTTCGGTGGTTTCGGTTTCGGTTTCGGCCTCGGCCTCGGGCGTCGGCACCTGCACCGTCACGTCGAGAGCAGCATCGTCATAGGGATCGAATTGCGGTGATCCTGCACCGGTGGGCAATTCGGTGTCCGAGTGAGCACCGCAGCCGTACTCGGCGTGCACGACGTGTCCGTCCGCGGCGTACTCGTTTCCGCACACTCCGAAAGCCGCGGACAGCGATCCGGCAATCGGCAGATAGAACCCGCACAGCCCACACGTGGACGGCGCGGCCTTGGCCGTCTCGCTGTCCGGGCCGAAATCGCCGTCGTGCCAGCGCTCTGCGGCGTCGAGACGCCCTTCCCTGCTCGGAACCTGGGTCCGCCCCAAGCCGAGCTCGTAGGCGACGTCGTCCACGGCAGGGTCGCCGGTGGCTACGTATCCGGGCACCAGACGCGGGTCCTGATGCCGGGGCGGGAGGAGATCACCGGGGCCGAGATCGCCGGGACGAATCCGCTCGTCCCACGGCAGCCAGCCCGGCGCGACGATCGCATCGGGGCCGGGAAGAAGAACGATTTCACTGATCGTGGCCACATCTGCCCCGTCGGGTGCAGCAACGACCACGGCCCATTGCCAGCCTCGGTAGCCCTGCAGCTCGGCGAGAAAACGGTGGGTTGCGGCAGTGTCATCTTCCGCGGTGACGCCGAGATAGTCACCGACACCGCCCTCTGCCGCATCGATCAGCGCCTCGTGGGCCAACTCCCTGGCGTCGGCTAGGACTGGACGAATCTGGTCGAGTTCTGGAGAAGATGTGAAACTCACACATTCATTTTGCCGCATCACTTCGAAAGCGCCCAGTTCGGGCTGCCATGATGTGGCCATGTCGGCCTCGTTTCGCATCCTGCTTGGCCTTGTCGCTTCGACCGCCCTGCTGGTGGGCTGCACGTCGTCCACCCCGGCAGCTACGGATACGTCGGTTCCGGACCTGTCCGTGTCGGTCGTACGCACCCTCCCTCATGACCGGACTGCGTTCACGCAGGGGTTGGAAGTGTCCGACGGTCAGCTGTACGAGAGCACGGGCCGCAACGGGTCCTCGTACATCACGGTGTCCGATCTCGACACCGGCGCCGAACTCCGCCGGGTGGACCTGTCGGCGGATTACTTCGGCGAAGGTTTCACCGTCGCCGGCGACACCGCCTGGCAGATCACCTGGCAAGACGGTGTCGCATTCGCGCGCGACCCGCAGACCCTCGTAGAACTCCGCCGCGTCGAGTACGACGGTGAAGGTTGGGGCCTCTGCGAATCCACGGACGCCGGCCTCGTGATGAGTGACGGATCGTCGACGCTCGCCTTCCGTGATCCGGTGACGTTCGAGGTCACCTCGACGGTCGAGGTGACCTCGAACGGGCAACCAGTGGCGAACCTCAACGAACTCGAGTGCGCCGAGGACGGTTCGGTGTACGCGAACGTGTGGCGTACCTACGACATCGCCAGAATCGATCCGAAGACAGGAGACGTCACCGCCATGATCGATGCCCGTCCGCTGTGGGATGCGATGACGAACGACGAACGAGCCGGCGCCGACGTGCTCAACGGCATCGCGCAGATCCCCGGAACCGATCGCTTTCTGGTGACTGGAAAGCTGTGGCCGACCATGTACGAGGTGGAGTTCACAGCCTCCCAGTGAGTCGGTGTTCTCAACCGCCGCAGATTTAGGACAGAATTGATCTCGTGACCGATCCCCGCGACTCCGACGCCCCACCGGGTGAGGACCATCCAGGGTTCGACAACTATCCGCCGGCTTCCCAGGAGCGGAGCCTGCGGAGTGACCCGGGTGGTCAGGAGCGGAGCCTGCGGAGTGACCCGGGTGGTCAGGAGCGGAGCCTGCGAAGTGACCCGGGTGGTCACGTTCCGAGCCGGCGGACGCCGCTGCCGCCCCTGCATCCGACACCCCGAGCACCCGAGACGCCCTCGAAGCAACCGCCATCGGGAGCGAAATCACAGGGGCCGAAGCCTCCGCCGATGCCCCGCAAGCTGACCGTCACGCGTGTTGCTGCGATGCGCAGCCGTGAGCTGACCGGCAAGGGCATCGCGACGTTCCAGCGAGCAGCCAAAGCCGACGGTGCCGACAAGTCCGGGTTGACCGCCCTGACCTATGCCACGATGGCGAACTTCGCATCCGACGCCGCCATGGCGGTCGCGCTCGCGAACACGCTGTTCTTCTCCGCGGCGACCGGCGAGGACAAGACGAAGGTGGCGCTGTATCTCGTCATCACGATCGCTCCGTTCGCGTTGATCGCTCCGCTCATCGGCCCGATGCTCGATCGGTTGCAGCACGGTCGACGGATCGCGTTGGCGACGTCGTTCCTGTTGCGGACTGTTTTGGCGGTAGTGCTGGTGTTCAACTTCGACAGCTGGGTTCTGTATCCGGCGGCTCTGGGGATGCTGGTCCTGAGCAAATCGTTCGCAGTGCTCAAGAGCGCTGTGACGCCCCGCGTGCTGCCGCCCGAGATCGACCTCGTCCGGGTCAACTCGCGGCTGACGGTGTTCGGTCTGCTCGGCGGAACCATCGTCGCCGGTGGCATCGCCGCAGGTATCGCATTCGTCGCCGATTCACCCGGCGCGCTGTGGTTCGTGGCGGCAATCACCGTGTTCGGTGCGTGGCTGTCGATGCGGATTCCGTCGTGGGTGGAGGTCACCGAGGGCGAAGTTCCGGCCACGCTCAGCTATCACGGCGACAACGCCCAGACCGAGGTCATCCGGCACGGAAATGCCACGGCTGCCCCACCGAAGGCGCGGCGGCAGCCACTCGGCAGATCCGTCATCATCGGGTTGTGGGGCAATGGAACCATTCGAGTGCTCACCGGATTCCTGACGCTGTACGTCGCCTTCGTCGCGAAGGCACAGACCGACCACGAACCCATCAAGCAGGCCGCGATGCTCGGACTCGTCGGCGCGGGCGCTGCGATCGGCAACTTCGCGGGCAATGCCACGGGAGCGCGCCTCAAGCTCGGCAAACCCGCCATCGTGGTACTCAGGTGCACAACGGCGGTCACGTTCATCGCGATCGTCGCTGCCGTCACCGACAGTCTGTTGACGGCAGCACTGGCGGCCCTCGTCGCCTCGTGCGCGAGTGCCCTTGCCAAGGTCTCCCTCGACGCATCGCTGCAGTCGGACCTGCCTCCCGAGTCGATTGCCTCCGGCTTCGGACGGTCCGAGACAGTGCTACAGCTCTGCTGGGTGCTTGGCGGCACCATGGGGGTGCTGCTGCCCACCGAGTACTGGCTGGGCTTCACCGTCGTATCGGTCGTGCTTACGATCGGACTCGTCCAAACGTTCCTGACCTACCGCGGGCGATCCCTGCTCCCCGGCTTCGGCGGCAACCGGCCCGACCACGCCGACCAGGAAGTATCGACTACCGTTTCGTAGTCGTTCCACATCGACAGAACGTGAGCCAAGTGAACTTCGCACCGAAGACCAAGAAACTACTGGCCATCGGAACCGCCGGACTCCTCGTCATCGGCGTGGCGTCTGTCGCTGTTCTGGCGCTCCTCATCTCGGATGCGCCGACTCATCGACCGACCATCACCGCGTTCGCCGACGGCACGACCGTCACGGTCGAGCCGTACCTGTACTGCCCCGTCGAGGCGCCACTGTGCGATCCCGACGGCGCCAGTGCGAACCTTCCGGTGCGCGCCGGCCGTCCGCTGCAGCTGTCGCTGCCCTCCGAGATCACCTCGGCGCCGTGGATCGTCGCCGCGGTGTACTCGGACGGCGGCGGTACGGTCGTCGAAACCGACACGCTGTACCTCCCCGACCAGAAGCTGGGACTGACAGTCCCACCGGTCGACGAGGACGGCCGAAAACTACTCGGCGTCGAGATCCGACTGCCGTCCGGGGTGATCTCGACCGAGACCGCGCAGGAAGAGATCATCAGCCACGCGATCTGGTCGATCGCGACGAGCTAGACGCCGGTGTTCGGGGGAATCAGCTGTCGAGTTCCCGGGCAACCGCGCGAACGACCTCGGAGATCTTCTGAGCGGTCTTGCGGTCCGGGTACTTACCCTTGCGCAGCTCAGGCTGAATCGTTGCCTCGAGCAGCGTGATCATGTCCTCGACCATGCCGTGAAGCTCGTCCGGGGTGTGCTTGCGCTCGACCGGCTCACGGCGGTTCGGCGTGTTCTGACGCACTGTCGGTGCTGGTTCGAGGACCTTCAGGCTGAGCGCCTGCGGTCCACGGCGTCCCGCGGCCATCCCGAACTCGACGCGCTGGCCTGCCTTGAGGCCCTCGACACCTGCCGGGAGCGCCGACGAACGGACGTAGACGTCCTCACCTTCCTCCTGCGAGAGGAAGCCGAACCCCTTGTCGACGTCGTACCATTTCACCTTGCCGGTAGGCACTGCGCTCACCCGTCCAATTGTCTCGTATGGTCTTGCTGGCATAAAATTTCGCGCCCCACACAACTAGGCAGGACGCGAATGCACCAGTCTAGCGCGCAGGCACGGTGCCGGGCACCTCGGTTTCCTTCGCGGCTACCGTTGAGCCTGTGACCGAACGACGACACAGCTCGAACTCCGTACTCCTGCGCATAGCACTGACGCTGTTCGCCGCGGGACTTCTCGCCATCGCAGCGATATTCTTGGTGCCTGCGGTCGGCGGGAACGAGCCACCCCTGTGGCTTTATCTGACGGCGATGATCGCCGCGCCACTCGGGTTCGTCCTGGCACTGGTTTACGCACTGATGTCCGGCCGGCGTGCGCGATAGAGAGGGAGTACTGGCGATGCGAGTAATTCTGAACATCATCTGGCTGATCTTCGGCGGGCTGTGGCTCGCGCTGGGCTACTTCGCAGCAGGCATCATCTGCTGCATCCTCATCATCACCATCCCGTTCGGCATCGCCTCGTTCCGCATCGGCGTCTACGCACTGTGGCCGTTCGGCAAGACCGTCGTCGAGCGGCCGACGTCGGGAGTCGCATCGGTCATCGGAAACGTGATCTGGCTGATCGTTGCCGGGGTGTGGTTGGCGATCGGACACATCGCCACGGCGATCGCGATGGCCATCACCATCATCGGGATCCCGCTGGCCATCGCGAACCTGAAGATGATCCCGATCTCGCTCATGCCGTTGGGCAAGGACATCGTCGACGCCTGATTTCCTGGCACGGTCCCGTTGTCGAAGGACACGGGAACCTTTCGGCATGGCCGCAGCATCCAACTACCGGTGGAGGTAAATTCCTTCCCGGCCTCGGCACCTCGATGCCCGGCCGATAAGAGAAGGGCGGATGGACTGTGTACAGGTGCACTGTGACGGCGCGATGCCGTGGATGCATGCTCGACTCTCGTCGCGAGGTTCGGCACTGATGGCTGCACGCGACTGGGTACTCGCGATCGATTTCGGTACCTCCAACACCGCTGCAGCGCACACGAGCCCGATCAGCGGTGCGGTGGAGGCGCTGACCCTGTCGCACAATCGCACGACGATGTCGTCGTCGGTGTTCGTCGAATCGCCGGATCGCATCGCGGTCGGCGACGTAGCCACCGACCGCGCCGAGTCGAACCCTGCCGCATTCATCCCGGCCCCGAAACGCGCGATCGGGCAGGGGGTGGTGACGGTCAACGGGTACACCGTCCCCGCGGCCGTACCCGTGGCTGCTGTTCTCGACTCGGTCATCGCACGTGCCACGGCTGCCCACAGCGGTACCGCGCCGTCGAGGCTGGTGCTCACACACCCCGAAGCTTGGTCGCGACGCGAGATTCAGGTGTTGCTCGATGCCGCCGCCCAGCTCGGTCACGATCCGTCTCGGGTGACCACGGTGTCCGAACCTCGCGCGGCCGCGCACTATTACACCCGCGCGCACACGGTGACGCCGGGAACGAAGATCGCGGTCTTCGACTTCGGCGGAGGCACCCTCGACGTAGCGGTGCTCGAAGCGAACAGCCGCGGGAGCTTCGACGTCGTAGCCGCCCGCGGTGACAACGGGTTGGGTGGAAAGAACCTGGACGCGCATATGCGCCGTTGGGTGGATCAGCAACTCGATGTCCGCGACCCCGACCTGCTCGACTTCCTACGCACCCGCGCCCCTCTGGACGTGCGATATGCCCTCGAAGATTCGATCCGTCGAGCCAAGGAACTGCTGTCGGAGGCACCGTCTGCGACGATCGCGGTCACCGGCGACGGACGCACCGAGCGTTTCCAGATCACCCGGGACGAGTTCGAAGAGCTGATCTCCCCGGTGTTGGACAAAGCTGTCGAGTTGGCCAGGTCGACGCTGCTCGACGCCCGCATCACCGAGCCAGGCCAACTCGAAGCCCTGTACCTCACCGGCGGGTCGTCGAGGATCCCGGCGGTGCACGAACGCCTGCGCCCCCTCGGACCGATCGCGACGCTGGACGATCCGAAAACCGTGGTGGCGCAAGGAGCTTTGGCTGCTGCTGCACCCATCGTTCGCAGCCCGCAGGGCCCGGTTCACAGCCCGCAGGGCCCGACACGCGCTCCTGGACCACAGCCGACCCGGCCGGCTCCAGCGGTACCGAATCCGCCGACTACTGCATTCGCCGAGTGGCCGAGCCCGTCTATCGGAACACCCGCGCGCCCCGATCCTGCTACCGGCGGGCACAGGAAGTCGGTGATGGTGGGTGCCGCAGTCGCGGTCGTGGCGATCGCGGCGCTGGCAGGATTCTTCGTTCTCGATCGAAGCAGCGGCGATTCGGACTCCCCGACCGCAGGCGGGCCGAACTCGAATGTGGCACAGGACGTCGATCCGGCGGCCGCGTCGGGAGGCGGAGACGCCGCGGACACACCGCCGACGACGAAAGAGGCTGTCGTCGCGGCTCTTCCACCGGCGCTGCGCTCGGAGCTCTCGGAATGCAAACAGACCGGAGAGACCGACAACGGTGGTGCGCAGTTGCAATGCCAAATCTCGGCGGACAGTTCGTTGACGAGCGGGATAGTCGAAGAGAACAGCGGGGCGTCGTACATCACGGTCTCAGTGGACGTCCGTGAAGCAAAGAAGCAGGTCCTGCGGCTCCGGCAGGGGAATCAGAACGACACCGCGGCCGCCGACAATCAGATCGTGGAGAATGTCGCGCGCACTGCTGCGGCGCACCTGTCCGCTCCCGAGATCACCGGCGCCTATTCCATCGCCTACGCCAACGGCGCGACCGGTGTGATGGTGGGCTATTACGACGCGGTCGGGGCAGACGGCGCGAAGACCTTCCTCAGCCGCGCAGGACTGATCAACTGACACGCCGAAGAGGCTCGGCGACAACACCTTCCACAGCAGGGGCCACCAGGACCAATCCGGTCTTGGTGGCCCCTGCTGCTTCTCTCGAGCACAGCACGGTCGCGTCGCGACGTTCTTTTTCGAATGCGCGGGAACCTTTTGCGGGCCCGGGTGCATCCAACTATCGACCGCAACAACGAGAGCAACTCGAGATACGCCCGAAAGAGGACACGCCATGCAGAACGACGACAAAGCCGTCTACGACAGCACCGACTCCGCCGAGTACAAGGCCAAACTCGACGCGATCGCCAACGATCCAACCATGAGTGTCGAAGAGAAAGCCGATGCCATCACCAACGCCATGGAGGAAGAAATGAACGAGATCTCTGCTGCCACTGATACATCCGACGACAGGGCATCAGCAGCCGAGCCGACAGCGTCCTCGGCAGAGGTGACCGCCGACCCGTCGACCGCCACCTACGGCGACTCCTCGGCCACCGCATCGGAGTCGGTGCCCCCTGCCAAGGTAGACGCAGTCGATTCACCCGCTGCATCGACGGTCAACGAGGCCATCGGGGTCGACGGTCAGGTCGACTACGTCTCGCCACGCGACGTGGACGGCGACGGCCTCATCGATCTGACCCATTCGCGAGTCGACGGAATCGACACCACAACCCATTACAACGAAGACGACACGATCACCCTGATCGAGCAGGACACCGACTCGAACGGCACCTACGAGACCGCAGCAGCGCAGCAGTCCGACGGCACTATCCGCGTCGCCGAGGATCTCGACGACGACGGCGACGTCGACCTGGCGACGTTCCACGACCCCGTCAGCGGCGCGCCGGTCCGCCAGGACACCATCGAGGGCGGTGCGATCACCGAAACACTGATCGACTCGAACAGCGACGGCCAGGTGGACGTCGTGCTGATCGACTCGAACGGCGACGGCCGGTTCGACACCGCGATGCTCGACTCCGATGCGGATGGCCGCATCAACGCCACCCTCGTCGACACCGATGGTGACGGCCGATTCGATTTGGGCGAGCTCGACAGCAACGGCGACGGCAACTTCGACACCGTGGCCGCCGGCGCCGACACGGACCTCGGCACCATCGAGAGCCTCGAGTCGGCCATTCCCGCCGACGACAACTACCACGCGCAGGCCGGCACTTACCCAGCCGAATCGCAGAGCGACCTCTGACCGAACTTTCCTCGACGACAAGGGGCCGACCGATGCACGAGTTCGACACGACCGCGATGTGGCCGTCCGATGCGGCAGATGATCTCGCCGACGGGTGTGCCGGAGAGCAGGTCACTGCGGACTTCTCCGATGACGGCATGGCAGGCGCCGAGCTGATCGGTGCACCGGCCGGCCCCCTCCGCGAGGACCAGTACGATTCCGAAGCCGTCTACACACGACCCGGGCCGAGTGGATCCTCCGCGGCCGACTCCCTGGCAACAGGCAATCCTGCACTCGACATAGACCTCTCCGACATCGACACCTCCGATATCGACACCTCGGGCGCCGATTCCGACAGCACCGAAGATGCCTCTACGCCACCTGGTGACGCCGACGCAGTGCACGGAAACCCCGCGCAATGGACGATCAACTGGTTCTACCAACAGTTCGACGGATACTGCGGCCCCGCGGTCGTCGGACAACTCGTCGCCGAATACACCGAGACCGACATCAGCGACCCCCGACATCTCGTCGACCGCGCAGTCGAGTTGGGCCTGATGGCCGGTGATGATCCGGCCGGCGGAATGACACTGCCCGACATCGAGATCCTTCTCGAAGACCAGGGCGTGCCCGCCACCATCAGCTCCGGGTCGCTCGACGATCTCCGCTCGGCCCTCGACAACGGGCAGGGCGTCGTCGCAATGGTCGACTCCGGGGAAATCTGGAAACCCGAGCACGAAGGCGTCGAAGACAACCGCCCGGACCATGTACTGGTCGTCGCCGGCATCGACGACGCACGCGGCGTCGTCATCCTCTCCGACCCCGGAGTACCGGACGGCAATCAGCTCGAAGTGCCGATCGAGCAGTTCGAGCGGGCCTGGGCCGACTCCGGGCATCAGATGCTCGTCGCCGACGATTCGGATCCCGATCTGATGCCGGCCGACACCGACTCGACCACCACGACACCGCCCGTGACCGACACGCGGTCGGCCAGAACGACGGTCATCTCGCTTCGCTCGTGAACCACCAGGCACAATGGACACACCGGACCTCTGGGCGCGCCATCGCCCGCGGCCGAGTCGACCGGACAGTAGCGAGGTGAACGATGACCGACGACCACATGGCTGTGTTGCGTGAGCTCGCCGGCGACCTGCCACCGCTTCCCGACGAAGTCTGGAACCGCACCCTCGACGCCGCGTTCGACCCCGATGCTGCCGTCGATTCCGACCTCGTTCCCGAGATGGACGACCGTCCCCTCGTCCCCGAAGACGAGGAACTCGTGCTCGACGACGAGGACATGGCGCTCGACGACGACACCGCGCTCGATGACAAAGACACTGTGCTAGACGACGCACCTCATCCCGACGGCGACACCGACCTCCCCCTGTCCGACGACCTGGGGATCGACTCTGGCGGCACCGGACCGGGCGACGACCTCGGCCACCAGCTCGACATCGATTTCGGGCACACCGACGAGCCGGGCGACGATCTTCTTTGATGCGAGCTACCGCTGGGCCCTGCAACGTCCAACGCGAGTTCGGTCCTGCCGCGAGCATGCTCACATCCGCCCGGGTTCGTACCGGTGGGTACTATCTCTCCGCCGGGGGTGGACACGGCGGAGATTCGCAGCATCGATCGGGGGTGGAATGAGCGAGTCAGAGCTGATCGCGGCGTGCCGCCTCGGTGATCACCGTGCATTCGCCGACCTCGTCGGCCTATACCGCACCAATGCGTGGCATGTCTGCCTGCAGATCACCGGCAACACCCACGACGCCGAAGATGCGTTCCAGGACACCGTCACCGCGGCCTGGCAGAATCTGCACCGGTTCCGCGGCGAGGCACGCTTCAACACCTGGCTGCACCGCATCGCGGTCAACGCTGCCCTCGCTGTCGTACGCCGCCGTAAACCGACCTCGAGCCTCGACGACGACACCACCGACGAGCCGGGCATCGACCTCGGCCACGACCAACCTCGAATCGACGACCGGGTCGCGACCGCATCCGTGGTCCATCAGGCCTTGAACGAGCTGCCCGAGGACTTTCGCGTCGCGATCGTGCTCGCCGAGTTCGCCGACCTGCCCTACGCCGACATCGCCGAACACCAAGGTGTGTCGGTGGCGACGGTCAAAACCCGCATCCACCGGGCACGCAAACAGCTCGCCGTCCTGCTCGGTCCCCGTACCGACGTCCACTGACAAATCGGGTTGCCGGGCACAGGAGACAGAAGAACGCGGCAAAACCGTCCGGCACACCCCATTCGGTGGGGTGCGCCGGACGGTTCCAAGTTCGGGCTGTTGCGCTCTACTCAGCGTTCTGGTCGGCCTGTTCCAGGATCAGGTACTGGGCGCTGATCTGTTGGTCGACGTCCTTCTTGTCGTCCGTTCCGTACGCTTCGCCGACGTAGCGCCCGTTGACGACCAAGCAGTAGTCGGTCGTCCCGTTCGTGGTGTCCTTGCTCAGGCACACTGCGTCGGGAAGTCCCTGCGGCGACGGTGCTTCCACGTATCCCTGGGAGGTGAGGTCGTTGCGGAATTCCTCGACGATCATCTGCGCACCGGCGTCGTCGGACGCCCGGTAGACGTTCGTCTTGTAGACCGCGTTGTGGTCGGAACCGGCCTCGGTGAGAACGCGGTAGGTCAACGGCGGGTTCGTCGAGCGGTGTGACATTCCACGTGGGCCGTAAGAAGCCATGTCGTTACCGGAATCAGCCTGCTCGTCTTCCTCGGGAATGGCGTAGAGGAGGATCTTGTCCTGGTCGATCATGGGCAATTCGGCGGGCTCGCCCCCGTTCTGCGCCAGGGTCGGTTGCGCAGGGAACTGGTCGATGAGCGGACCTTGCAGATCGAGCGCGCGGGCCACGGCCTGAGCGGTCCACTCTTTCTCGTCGGCAGGCGCTTTGGCCCAGGTGTAGATCAGGTAGTTGCCGTGCGCGGTGAAGGCGTTGGCGGACACCTCGGGACCAGCACTGTGGGTGTACTCCGACGTCGAGACCAAAGTGTTGGGCAGGATTCCGATCGTCTCCGGGGTCTCGACGCCAGTGCCGTCGGAGTCGACGGTGGTCAACCCGGCGTGCATCTCCTGGGCTGCGGCGGCAGCGCTGTCGGAGGTTTCGAAGCGCAGGACCATCTGCACGAGAGAGCGGGACGGGTCGGTGACAGCTGTGGTCGCGGTTGCGGCCGTGGAGACGTATCCGTAGAGCATCCCGTGGGTTTCGGCGACATCGGCTGCATTCCCGCTGAGCACCATATTGAGGTTCTCGTGACTGCGGATGACCATCGTGGGCATCTTCGCCGTGACCAAGTTCGGGTCCACCTCGAAGGGCACCACGACGAACTCGGCCAGTCGCTGGGTTTCCACGTCGAGGATGTTGTCCCTGGTGGCACGACCGAACTCCGGAGCCGGGCTGGTGGGATAGCTTCCGGTATCGAGTGCCGCCGGGTCGACCGCACTGCTCTCCGCGCTCGCGTCTCCGCCGGATTTCGCGACGGGCAGGCCGTCGCTGGTGTCGGTGCCGCATCCGGCCAATACCGCACCGGCGCAGGCAATCGCCCCTGCACGCCTCAGCCATGTTCTCGAACGCACGCGAAGATCCTTTCGGTAGTAAGCCCGGTCGTCGAAGACTGCGCCGGGCTCGTTGTCGGTGTCACTGACTGTTGGATGCATCCGGCACTGCACAAGGTTCCCGCACCGAGGGCACCAATTCCTCTCGACGAATCCACGAAGGTGCCGACCGGGCTCCGTTCCGCGCCCCGACGATGGCCGGGGTTAGAGTCTGACCGCGCAGATCGTGCGCACGGGGTCGAAATCGAGGGCGAACGAAGCGGAGGGGCAGTGAACTCGAGCGATACAGCAGCGCCGCCTGCTCCGGCAACAGATCGCGCCGCGGCATTGCTCGAGACGATCACCACCAAGATCCTGCGCCCGTTCCAGTTCGACGCGGTCGCCGACCTCGCCGCTCGCCGCGCCGCACAGGACCTCGCCCGCACTGTCGTGGTGGTCGGAGAAGTCAAGCGCGGCAAGAGTTTCCTCGTCAATGCCCTCGTCGGGTTCCGGGATGCCTCCCCCGTCGGTGTCGACGTGACCACCTCGACGACCCTGTCGTTCACCGATACCGACGCAGGCGCGCCGGGCGGGGGCGCGGAGTTGATCTATCCCGATCGCACCGAGTCGATACCCCACGCCGACCTGGAGGACTGGGTTTCCTGCGAAGGCGCGCGCGTCCGCGATGCCCGAGCGGTGGAGCTGCCGACCCGTGCAGTGGTCACTGTGCCCGGCAACTTGATGGGGACCACGACGGTCATCGACACTCCCGGTGTCGGCGGCCTCGACCCCTCGTACGCCGCTCTCGCGGCCGACAGCGCAGCGCGAGCATGCGTGGTGGTGATCGTCTGCGACGCGTCCACCCCGCTCACCGCACCCGAGATGGAGTTCATTTCCGGCGCCGGCGCTGGCGTCGAGGCACTGATCGTTGCGGTTACCAAGACCGACAAGAACGTGCGTCGGTGGAGGCCGATCGTAGAGCAGAACACCGCCCTGCTGCGCGAGCATCTCGGTCGCGAAATTCCGGTCCTCGGGGTCTCGAGCCTGCGGGCCGTCGTCGCCGCCGAGATGCCACCGGGCGCTGAGCGCGACGCGGCCGAGCATCGTTCCGGGATCACCGCGCTGCGCGCGTTGATCGAGACGAAACTCGCTGTTGCCGGTGAACTTCCGGCGGCCAGCGGGTTGCGGACTGCAATAGGTGGACTGCGCAACCTCGCCGACGACCTCGCCGTTCAGATCGCGGCGATCGACGACGTCGCTCGGGTGGTCCCCGATTTGACCGCGCAGCTCGACGAACTGCAAGAGCTCAAAGATCACTCCCAGCAGTGGGAGCAATATCTGCAGCGCGATCTGACGCTGATTCGGCAGAACGCCACCGCCGAACTCGACCGACGGCTCGATGCGATCCGCGAGAAGTGGACGAGCAGGATCAACAAGAACGGGATGGAGGTGCTACGGAAGAACCCGCAGCACTTCACCGCCGAAATGGAGAGAGACTTCCAATCGGCGATGGCCGAGTCGATAACGGTCTTCCTCGAGCAGCTCTACACCACGATCGTGCAACCGCGATTCGATTCCGATGTGGTGTGGGAAGAGATCTACGAGCAGGTCGTGTCCACCCTGTCGGGCCGCACACTCGACACGCACTCCGTCGCCGGCAAACGCCATGGGCTGCTCGATCCGTCGATGCTGACCATGGGGGTGATGGGATCGTCGATGCTCGGCGGCATCGTCGGACTTTCCACCGTCGTGGGCGTCGGAGCCGTGGTGGGGATCGCGTGGGTCGGTTTCAACCTGGGGTTTCGGGCCATGCGTGCCGGTAAGACGAATCTGCTGACCTGGATGCGGGAAACGACTGCGGCGACCAAGACAGCGACCGCCCGGACGTTCGAATCGACCATCGCTCTTGCCCGCCCGGAGATCGTGATTCGCTATCGCGAGCATCTCAAGACCTCGATCTCGCAGTTGCAGTCGCAGATCAAGGACGCCGAAGAAAGTGCCCGCTCGGATACTGCCGTACGGAAAAAGAAGCGCGATCGCCTGGAAAACAACCTGAAAGTGGTGAAGGGCAACATCACCCGAGCCGAAGCCCTCATTGCCGAACTCACCGGAGCGGGACGATGACGGCGCCCGGAATGCCACTCGACCCGGTCCGCGCAGGACTTGATCGCGCCCTGCACGCCCTCGCGGCACTCGGCCCGGACTTGGCCGGCCACGCCAACCGCATCGGCGCCATCCTGTGGCCGCCGCCGCGGATCGTCATCGTCGGCCGACTCAAAGCCGGAAAATCGACACTGGTCAACGCGTTGATCGGCGCGAAGATCGCCGACACCGGCGCGCTCGAAGCCACCAGGGTTGTCTCGGTGTACCAAGAGGGTGCACCCGCTCGCGCCGAGGCAGTGCTCGTCGACGGTACTCGGGCTCCGGTACACACCGAACGGGGTCGGATCCACGGTCTCGACATCGCGCCGCACGACATCGCCTACCTGCATCGGTGGTTGCCCTCGGCCGCGATCCGCGACTACACCCTCGTCGACACCCCGGGTCTGGCGACGTTGACGGCCGAGAACGAAGCTCGAACCCGGCGGGTCCTCATCGACGGGTACGACCAAACTCGCACTGCGTCCGTCGACGCCGACGCCGCAGTGTTCTTGTTCGACGGGGCTCCCCGGGCGGACGAGATCGATTTCCTCCGCCAACTCGGCTTCACCCCGTTGACAACCCTGGGAGTGCTGTCGCGCGCGGACGGCTTCGGTGAAGGCGCTCTCGGAGCCCGTGATCCGCTCGCGCATGCGGGCGAGCACGCGACTCGGTTGTCGGCCCAGCTCGCCGACACCGTGATGGCCGTCGTTCCGATCGCAGGTCTGCTCGCCGAGACCTCGCACACCGGAGTTCTCACCGAAGCCGACGCCCGCGCCCTGCATGCCATGCACGGGATCGACCCGTTCGATCTGATCGACCTGCTCGACTCCGACGACGACGCGCTCGTCCCTCCACACGTGCGCGGCCGATTGGTCGACCTGCTCGGCGAATACGGCACGATCCACGGCCGCACCGTCGCGGCACAGGGCGCTGCAGCGCTCAACGACTGGCTCGTCGCGCATTCCGGTGTGCCGAGACTGCAGAATCTCCTTGCCTCTCATCTGGGCGCGTTCGCGGCGGTGAAACGCGCACACCGCATCCTCGGCGAACTCGACCGCCTCGCCTACAGTCACCCCGAGCGCGAGCGCATTCGCGACATCGTCGATCACCTGCGATCCGACCCGGCCCTCCACACCGTGGTGCTGTTCGGACATCTCGAAGCGATGCTCGGCGCCGATCCGGCATCTCAGGTCACCCGGGAACTACGTCGTCTCGTCGAACACAGCACACCGGCATCGAAACTGGACATCTCCCCCACCGCCGGGCCCGACAAGGTCCGGGCGGCCGCACAGGACAAGCTCGCCTGGGCGCACACCCAAGCCCTCGTCACGCTCACCGCTGCCGAAGACGCCGCTCTCGTCGCCCTGATCCACACCTACGGAAACCTGAGCCGCTGACGGCGCGTGCCTCCGGGCCCAAGCTGGTGCCCAGTCACTTCCGTCACTTCAGCCCCACCTGGATCATGTGACTTCTGTCACATAACGATGGGGTAACGGACGAGCAACGCATGGGCGTCGGCGGCACTCCGACGCTGTTAGCTGCGGGTTCGTTCGTTACCGGGAATCGGACTCAACGGTGTGGCAGTCGACGCCGAAAACGAAACAGTTACCAAATGGTGACACTCCGCGGGAATTTCAGTACGGTCAGTGGCGGCTGAGAAACTTCGGCCGACTCCGTACCCGCAGCGCCAAACCTCGTCCCGCGGGAACGGACCCCCACAAGAACACCCAGGGGACGAGGACGGGGGACCCACACGTCCTCTCGGATAACCGGAAAGCTGTGCGAGAGCACAACTTTCCTTGGGGTGAAGCCCAACATTTCCTTCGGGAAAGTTGGGCCGGGCTACCTCTCAGCCCGAACCCGACAGCTGACCTCGCAGGCGCCAGTGGAGAGGATTTCAACTCGTATGAGCGGACGTCATCGCAAGCCGACCACCACCGGCCGCACCGTAGCCAAGGTCGCCGTGACCGGCGCGATCATGGGCACAGCAGGCTTGGCCTTCACCGGCACCGCCAGCGCTGCCCCTGATTCCGACTGGGACCGACTCGCACAGTGCGAGGCCGGCGGCAACTGGGGCATCAACACCGGCAATGGTTACCAGGGTGGCCTGCAGTTCTCGCCGAGCACCTGGTCGTCGCACGGTGGTGGGCAGTACGCCGCTACCGCCAACCAGGCCAGCCGTGAAGAACAGATCGCAGTCGCCGAGAAGGTGCTCGCATCGCAGGGCTGGGGCGCATGGCCTTCCTGCTCGTCGAGCCTCGGACTCAGCAGCTCGCCTTCCGAGCGCAGCGTCCCGGCATCGCCGAAGTCTGCTCCCGAGGCACCGAAGCTTCCCGACCTCACCAGCATCCCGACGGTCGACGGCACCGCCGAGGTCATCGACGGCATCACGGGCGCGGTTCAGACCATCACCAACGACCCGCAGATCGCCACGCTGATCAAGGACGCGACCCAGGGAATCCAGCTCGATCCCCAGCTGGTCGAGTTCTACCAGGCCAACAAGGCGTTCCTGCCTCAGTAAAGCGTCACACTCGACGAAGAAGGCCCCCGATCACTCGGGGGCCTTCTTCGTTGTGGAGAAGCCTGAGGTGTGGAGCAGGTAGTTCTAGCGATTGACGACGGTCACGGGGTGGGCATACGGCAACTGGTCCACGGGCAGCGGGAACTCGGTGTCCTCGCCGTAAGGAGACAAGCCTCCCGAGCGTGAGGAGGCCAACTCACTTACCGCGTGGTCG